>NZ_JBFAET010000023.1:0-75343 GCF_040642095.1 Streptomyces sp. NPDC020362 | reverse complement strand
CCCGCGCCCCTTGGGCAGGCGGGCTGCAGCGTGCTCCAGGGGCGCGGGGAACTGCGCAAGGCACCCCCACGCAGCCGCACCCGGCTACGGCGAGGCATCCCCGCGGCGCCAGCCCCTACGGCCTAGGCCTCTCCTGCCGGCGGGGTCCACACCTGGCCCACCATCAGGGCACCCAGGCCCGCCCAGGCGAAGTTCATCAGGGTGGCCGCCGCCTGGCGTGCCGTGACGCCGGGGGTGGTGTTGGCCCACACGGCGAGCGACTCGGCGGCGCCGACCAGTGCCTCGGCCAGCCCGGCCACCTCGCGCTCGGGGAGGTCGGGATCACGGTGCGCCTCGCGGGCCGCGACGGCGATCAGCTCGGTGACGAACGCGACGATCTCCTCGCGCATCGCGGTCACCTCGGCGGCGAAGGTGTCGCCGTGGGTGCGGGCCTGCAGGTGCAGTACGGACCAGCCGTCGGGATGCTCGGCGGTGTGCGCGAAGAACGCGCACAGTCCGTCCCACAGCTGGCGGTCGGCGGGCAGGCCCGGGCGGACGCCGGCGCGGACCGCCGCCGTGAGGGCACCGGCCTCCCGGCGGATACAGGCGGTGAAGAGGTCTTCCTTCGAGTTGAGGTACAGGTAGACCAACGGCTTGGAGACGCCCGCGAGTTCGGCTATCTCGTCCATCGAGGCGGCCATGTAGCCGCGCTGCCCGAAGATCTGCACGGCGGCATCGAGCATCTGCTGCTCGCGCACGGCCCTCGGCATCCGTTTGGTCTTCACGGCACCCATGAGGGCAAGACTAGTTGGGAGCGGCTGCCCCGCCCTGCGTCCGCACGGAGTCGTCGACCGCGTCCTCCTGGCTGCGGTTGGCCTCCAGGTTGGCCTTCATCCGGTCGACCTTGCCGACGATCTGCACGGAGGCCCGGTCCCGCTCCCCCTTCAGCAGCACCCAGCTGAGCGGCGCCGAGAGCACCAGCGCGAGCAGGAGTACCCACAGGAAGTTGGAGTCGCCGAAGCCGCGCGGGAAGATGCCGGAGTAGACGGCACCCCAGACGACGACGAGGCAGCCGGCGAAGATGCCGAGGCGCATCAGCGTGTAGCGGAGCATCTCAATCCACTCTTCCGATTCCAAAAGGGGGCACTGTCCAGTGAAGCACGGTGCGGCCCCGATCTTGCAGGCGGGTCAGGCCAGTGGTAGCAGCATGAAGACGTCGTCGCGGTCGTCGCCGGGTGCCACACGGATCGCACCGGGTACCCGGCCGACCTCCTTGTAGCCGCAGGAGCCGTAGAACCGCTCCAGGCCGAGGCCGCCCCGGCAGGTGAGGCGTATCGCGTCGATGCCCTCGAAGGTGCGCGCCGCGTCGGCGGCGGCCGCCAGCAGCGCGCGACCGTGCCCCTGGCCCTGGTGCTCGGGGTGGACCATCACCGTGTACAGCCACAGCCAGTGCTCCATGAGCCGGTGGGCGTTGAAGGCGAAGAACGCCGTCGCGGCCACCCGCCCGCCCTCGTCGCGCCCGACGAGCAGCCGGGTGCCCCCCTCGGCCATCTGCGCGAAGTGCCGCACCAACTCCGGCCGGACCTCCTCCCGCGTCACCGGGGGCACGAAGCCCACGGCCCCGCCGGCGTTGGAGACGTCCGTCCACAGGTCGAGGATGCCGTCGCGCAGTGCCCGGTCGACGGGGGGATCGAGCGTGAAGGTAAGGGGCATGGGGTGATGCTATCCATTACCCACACGCCCGTGCAGCTGCCTTCTCCGGTAAGAGGCGGGCCTCACACCCGCATCGGCTGCGGCGACTCCCGGCGCAGCGGGTCCGGGCCGTCGTACTCGCGGATGATCTCGTAGCGGGTGTTGCGCTCCACCGGCCGGAAACCCGCGTCACGGATCAGGTCCAGCAGGTCCTCGCGGGTCAGCTTGTTCGGGGTGCCGTAGTTGTCCGCGTCGTGCGTGATCTTGTACTCGACCACCGAGCCGTCCATGTCGTCGGCACCGTGCTGGAGGGCGAGCTGGGCGGTCTGCACGCCGTGCATCACCCAGAAGACCTTCACATGCGGGACGTTGTCGAACAGGAGACGGGAGACGGCGAACGTCTTCAGCGCCTCGGCGCCGGTCGCCATCTGCGTGCGCGCCTGGAGGCGGTTGCGCACCTTGCCGTCCTTCATGTCCACGAAGTCGTGCTGGTAGCGCAGCGGGATGAAGACCTGGAAGCCTCCGGTCTCGTCCTGCAGCTCGCGCAGCCGCAGCACGTGGTCCACGCGGTGGCGGGGCTCCTCGATGTGGCCGTACAGCATGGTGCACGGGGTCTTGAGGCCCTTCTCGTGCGCCAGGCGGTGGATGCGGGACCAGTCCTCCCAGTGGGTGCGGTGGTCCACGATGTGCTGGCGGACCTCCCAGTCGAAGATCTCGGCGCCGCCGCCGGTCAGCGATTCCAGACCGGCGTCGATCAGCTCGTCGAGGATCTCCGAGGCCGACAGCCCGGAGATCGTCTCGAAGTGGTGGATCTCGGTCGCGGTGAAGGCCTTCAGCGACACGTTCGGCAGGGCGGCCTTCAGCTCGCGCAGGGAGCGCGGGTAGTAGCGCCACGGGAGGTTCGGGTGCAGGCCGTTGACGATGTGCAGCTCGGTGAGGTTCTCCGACTCCATCGCCCTGGCGAGCTTGACGGCCTCCTCGATGCGCATCGTGTACGCGTCCTTCTCGCCCGGCTTGCGCTGGAAGGAGCAGTAGGCACAGGAGGCCGTGCACACGTTGGTCATGTTCAGGTGCCGGTTGACGTTGAAGTGCACGACGTCACCGTTCTTGCGCGTCCGCACCTCGTGCGCGAGGCCGCCCAGCCAGGCCAGGTCGTCCGACTCGTACAGCGCGATGCCGTCCTCGCGGGTCAGCCGCTCACCGGAGCGGACCTTCTCCTCCAGCTCGCGCTTGAGCCCGACGTCCATGCCAACACCTTTCTACGACAGCCCGACCAAACTTACTCCCCCGTCTTCCGGGCGGGCGGAGCCCCCATGCGGCGCTGCCGCGCCTAGACCTCTTCGGGCAGTTCCCCGACCCGGTTCTCCCACTTCGTGGAGAGCACGATGGTGGTACGGGTCCGGGACACGCCCTTGGTCCCGCTCAGCCGCCGGATGATCCGCTCCAGCCCGTCCACGTCCGTCGCCCGCACCTTGAGCATGTAGGAGTCGTCGCCGGCGATGAACCAGCAGTCCTCGATCTCGGTGAGCTCCTTCAACCGCTGGGCCACGTCCTCGTGGTCGGCCGCGTCCGACAGCGAGATGCCGATCAGCGCGGTCACTCCGAGACCGAGCGAGGCGGCGTTCACCGTGGCGCGGTAGCCGGTGATGACACCGGCCGCCTCCAGCCGGTTGATGCGGTCGGTGACGCTGGGTCCCGACAGGCCGACGAGGCGTCCCAGCTCCGCGTAGGAGGCCCGGCCGTTCTCCCTCAGGGCCTGGATGAGCTGCCTGTCCACCGCGTCCATGCGATCGAAGCCTTCCCCTGGAAAGTTCTGAAAGTTCACGAAGTGATGAGAGGTACTGCGACGTGCTCGGCTACCGGGCCGCTGAGCCGCTGCCCAGCTCGCCCTTCCAGCGCCGGTACAGCCCGTGCCCGACGCCCGCCGCGTCCAGCACGCGCCCGGCGACGAAGTCCACCAGGTGCTGGATGTGGGTGGCGCCCGCGTAGAAGGCGGGCGAGGCCGGCACCACGCTCGCCCCCGCGTCGTCCAGCGCGACGAGGTGCCGCAGGGTCTGGCCGTTCAGGGGAGTCTCCCGTACGGACACGACCAGCGGCCGGCGCTCCTTCAGTGTGACGCTCGCCGCGCGCTGGAGCAGATCCTTGGACAGGCCGAGGGCGACACCCGCGACACAGGCCGTGGAGGCGGGGACGATGAGCATCCCCCGCGCCGGGTACGACCCCGAGGACGGCCCCGCGGCGAGATCCCCCGCGCTCCAGTACCGCACCGCGCTGACGTCCACGTCGAAGGTCCCGGGCTTTCCGTCGGCGCCGAGCGCCAGCCATTGCCGCAGGTCCTCCTGCCAGTGCGCGTCCCGGAACGAGATCCCCGTCTCGTCCAGCAGGGTGAGCCGCGAGGCCCGGCTGACGACCAGGTCGACCGCCTCCCCCGCGTCCAGCAGCCCCCGCAGCACGGCCGCCGCATACGGCGTACCGGAAGCTCCGGACACCCCCACGATCCAAGGCGCGCGCTGCGTTTCTCCTGCGTTCACACCTTGAGCGTACCGGCGGCCGAAAAGCTGCTCAGGCCGGGCCCGGCCACGCGCGGTACCGCACCGTACTCAGACCGTCAGGCCCCGGACCAGGAGATCGAGCAGGGCACACACGAACAGGGCAATGCCGATGAATCCGTTGACGCTGAAGAACGCCCTGTTCAGGCGGGACAGGTCATGCGGCCGGACGATGCGGTGCTCGTAGACGAAGGCGCCCGCGACGACCACCAGACCGAGCCAGAAGAACGGGCCGGCGTGGGTGAGAAGGCCGTACCAGACGAACAGGGCCGTCGTGACCGTGTGGCACGCCCGTGCGCCCCAGATCGCCGCCGGGACGCCGAAGCGCGCCGGGACCGACATGACGCCGATCTCGCGGTCGGTCTCCACGTCCTGGCAGGCGTAGATCAGGTCGAAGCCGCCGATCCAGATGCCGACGGCCAGGCCCAGGATCACCGCGTCCCAGGACCAGGAGCCCGAGACGGCGAGCCAGCCGCCGACCGGGCCCATCGCCTGGGCCAGGCCCAGGATGGCCTGCGGGAAGTTCGTGAACCGCTTGCCGTACGGGTAGACCACCATCGGGATCACCGCGATGGGGGCCAGGGCCAGGCACAGGGGGTTCAGCAGGGCCGCCGCGCCCAGGAAGACCGCCAGGGCGATCAGGGCGCCCGTCCAGGCGTGCTTCACCGACATCGCGCCGGTCACGAGTTCGCGGTGGGCCGTACGGGGGTTGCGGGCGTCGATCTCGCGGTCGATGATCCGGTTCACCGCCATGGCGAAGGTGCGCAGGCCGACCATGCAGATCGTGACCAGCAGCAGACGGCCCCAGTGGATGTTCCTGTCCCACTGGTACATCGCGGTGAGGGCGGCGATGTAGGCGAAGGGGAGCGCGAAGACCGAGTGCTCGATCATCACCAGGCGCAGGAACGCCTTGGTGCGTCCCGGCTGCGGGAGTGCCGCGGAGGCGCTGCTCACAGGCCGTACTCCTTCCAGCGGCGGTCCACCAGGGCCGCCGTATCCGGGTCGGACTCCACCATGTCCGGCCATCCGCCGTCGCGCGTGTAGCCCTCCTCGGGCCACTTCTTCGTCGCGTCGATGCCCGCCTTGCCACCCCAGAACTGCTGGTAGGAGGCGTGGTCGAGGTGGTCGACGGGGCCTTCCACGACGGTGAGGTCGCGGGCGTAGTCGGTGTTGCCGAGGGCCCGCCAGGCGACCTCGTGCAGATCGTGCACGTCGCAGTCGGCGTCCACGACCACGATCAGCTTGGTGAGGGACATCATGTGGGCGCCCCAGATCGCGTGCATGACCTTCTGCGCGTGCTTCGGGTACTTCTTGTCGATCGAGACGATCGCACAGTTGTGGAAGCCGCCGGCCTCGGGGAGGTGGTAGTCCACGATGTCCGGGACGATGATCTTCAGCAGCGGCAGGAAGAAGCGCTCCGTGGCGCGGCCGAGGGGGCCGTCCTCCGTCGGGGGGCGGCCGACGACGATCGACTGGAGCAGCGGACGCTTCCGCATCGTTACGCAGTCGATCTTCAGGGCCGGGAAGGGTTCCTGCGGGGTGTAGAAGCCGGTGTGGTCGCCGAAGGGGCCCTCCGGGAGCATCTCGCCGGGCTCCAGCCAGCCCTCCAGGACGACCTCGGCGTTCGCCGGCACCTGGAGCGGGACCGTCTTGCAGTCGACCATCTCGATGCGCCTGCCCGCGATGAACCCGGCGAAGAGGTACTCGTCGATGTCGCCGGGGAGGGGGGCGGTGGAGGCGTAGGTCACGGCCGGCGGGCAGCCGAAGGCGATGGCGACGGGCAGCCGCTCACCGCGCCTGGCGGCCACCTGGTAGTGGTTGCGGCTGTCCTTGTGGATCTGCCAGTGCATGCCGATGGTGCGCTTGTCGTGGCGCTGGAGGCGGTACAGGCCGAGGTTGCGGATCCCCGACTCCGGGTCCTTGGTGTGGGTGAGCCCGAGGTTGAAGAAGGAGCCGCCGTCCTGGGGCCAGGTGAACAGCGCGGGGAGCCGGTCGAGGTCCACCTCGTCCCCGTGCAGGACGACTTCCTGGACCGGCGCTTCCTTGACCTTCTTCGGCGGCACGTGCGCCATCGCGCCGAGCTTGCCGAACGCCTCGCGCACGCCGACGAACCCGTGCGGCAGCTCGGGCCGCAGCAGCCCGCCGATCTTCTCGGAGATCTCGCCGTACGACTTCAGGCCGAGCGCCTTCAGCAGCCGCCGGTCGGTGCCGAAGACGTTCATGGCGAGGGGCATCGCCGAGCCCTTCACGTTCTCGAAGAGCAGCGCCGGGCCGCCGGATTTCTGCACCCGGTCGACGATCTCCCCGACCTCCAGATAAGGGTCCACCTCGGCCTTGATGCGCTTGAGGTCTCCCTCGCGCTCCAGCGCGCGCAGCAGGGAGCGAAGATCGTCGTAAGCCATGTGTCCCAGTATCGGCCACCCGTTACCCTGGCCCCGTCACCGGGGCCGACCCACCTCATTCGGGAGATCGCACGACCATGCTCAGGTATCTGCCGACCCTGCTGGTCCTGGCGCTGTGGATCTACGCGTTCGTGGACTGTCTGAACACCCCCGAGGAAGAGGTGCGCCACCTGCCGAAGGTGGTGTGGGTGATCATCGTGCTGGTCTTCGGCTGGGTCCTGGTGGGCCCGGTCGCCTGGCTGATCACCGGCAAGGTGCGCCGCTCCCCGGCTGGGGGTACCCCCTCCGGGGGAGGCTCCGCGCCGGCCCCCTTCGCGCCGGGACACCGCACCACCCCCTCGAACTGGGTCGCCCCCGACGACAACCCCGAGTTCCTGAAGTCCCTCGGCAGGACTGACGACGACAAGGACGACCCGGAGAACGGCTGACGCATGGAACTCCGGCTGCTCGTCACCTTCGAGAAGGTCGCCACGGTGCTCGGTTTCACCCGGGCGGCGGCCGAGCTGTCGTACGCGCAGTCCAGTGTGACGAGCCAGATCCGCGCCCTGGAGTCCGAGCTGGGCGTCGAGCTGTTCGACCGGCTCGGCAGCCGCATCCGGCTCACCGAGGCGGGCGAGCGGCTGCTGCCCTACGCCCGGCAGATCATCGAGCTGGCCGAGGAGGCCCGGGCGGCGGTCACCGGCACCGAGGAGCCCTCGGGCACCCTCACCGTCGGCACCATGGAGTCCCTGACCTCCTATCGGCTGCCGCCGCTCCTGGAGTACTTCCACCACCGCCACCCGAAGGTGCGGCTCGCCCTGCGCACCACCATCGGCGACGAGACCCGGCAGGCGCTGCGGCAGGGGACGTACGACGTCGGTCTTCTGATGGAGGAGGAGACCGAGCATCCGGGCCTTCAGAGCACGGTCCTGGCCGTGGAGCCGCTGGCGCTGGTCGCGGCCCCCGGTCACGCGCTGGGCGGAAGGCCTCTCGCGACGGCGGACCTGACCGGGCAGTCCCTGCTGGCCACGGAGCCGGGCTGTGCCTACCGGGATCTGTTCGAGCGGGAGCTGACGGTGCTGAAGCCGGTGGAGTTCACGGAGTTCGGCACGATCGAGGCGACCAAGCGCGCGGCGGCGGCCGGCCTCGGGATCGCGCTGCTGCCCGAGGTGACGGTCGCCGCCGAACTCGCCGCGGGCTCCCTGGCACGACTCGCCTGGGAGCCTCCGTTCACGCTTCGCACGCAGCTGGCGTGGCGGTCCGGGAAGCGGCTTGCGGCGCATGCCCGGCTGTTCGTGGAGCAGGCGCGGCGGCTCGTGGCCGAGCAAGCGTGACCTTCAGGCTCGCCGTCACGATCAGCGGGACGCCGAGCGCCTGGACCGGGCCGATGTGGTGGCCGTACACCGCCCAGTCCATGACCATGGCGACCGCCGGGTAGACGAAGGCGAGGACGGCGATCTTCGCGGTGGGCAGCTGCGCGTAGGCGGCGTACATGAGGACGTACATCACGCCGGTGTGCAGGAGGCCGAGGCCCACCAGCCAGCCCCAGTGCCAGCCGGTGCCCCGCATCGCCCCGAAGTCGGCGAACGGGAGCAGCAGCGGGATGCCGACCAGGACCTGGACGAGGGCGATCAGGTGCGGGCGCACACCGGTGATCCGCTTGGTCACCAGGGTCGACAGGCCGTACAGGAGCGCGGCGAGCAGGGCCTGGCCGATGCCCGTGAGATAGGCGCCGCCGCCGGTGAAGTCGGCGGGGCTCACCCCGGAGACGAGGATCAGGCCCGCGAAGGCGACGGCGATCCAGCCGACCCGGGCCGCGGTGAGGCGTTCGCGGAACAGCAGGGCGCCGAGGAGGACCACGTAGAAGGGCTGCGTGTGGTAGACGACCGTGGCGACCGAGATGGACGTGTTCCGGTACGACTGGAACAGCAGCACCCAGTTGAAGACGATGAACACCCCGCCGAGGACGGCGAGCGCGAGGGTGCGCGGGGTGAAGCCGTGGTCGCGCAGCCGGCCGCGGGCGACGACATAGCCGCCGAGGGCGAGGGCGCCGAACAGGACGCGGAAGAAGACGACGTCGAAGGGCGGGGCGCCGGACTCGACGACGAAGACGCCGAGGGTGCCGGACAGCATCATCGCGGTGGTCAGCTGGGCCGTGCCCTTGTGCTCTGGGGTCATGCCGACGACGCTACGAACGGGCGTGTGCCCCGGTCCACGGGCCTCTGGGGCGTCCTGCCGATGGGCCCATCGGCGGCGCCGATGAGCCCTGGTCCCGGCCCCGGGCAGATCCGGGTCCGGTGCCGGGCTCCGGTGCCCGGGCAGGTCCCGATCCACTGTCCGGCTCAGGTCCTCGGGCAGGCCCCGGTCCGGCGCCCTGCCCCGGTGTCCGGCCTCAGGTCCTCGCCCAGTTCTGGGAGGCGGCCCCCGACGCGCAGGTCGCCTCGGCCGCTCCGCCGCCGAAGGCGAGGTCGAGGCAGCCGCCGTCGAAGACGGCCCGCAGGGAGTTGCCCGAGCCCGTCTTCCACAGGATGGCGCTGCTGCCCAGGGAGCAGTCCCCGACGAAGACGGCCTGGTGGTTGCCGTTGGCGCTCAGGCAGGCGCCGGTCGACGCGTTGACGACCTTGACGCTGCCCCCGGACGCGCTGCGCAAGGTCCAGTGGGCGGACGAGGACGAGCAGTCGCCGACGCCCGTGGAGCCGTAGACCTGGGTCAGGCACTTGCCGTTCTCGCCGTTCCTGAGCCGGAAGGTGCCCGAGCCGGGGCCGGTCGTGGACGTGCCCCCGGAGGAGCCGCCCGAAGAACCGCCCGAAGAACCGCCGGAGGAGCCGCCCGAAGAACCACCGGACGATCCGCCGGAGCCGCCACCGGAACCACCGCCCGAGCCGTGGGACCCACCCGAACTCCCCGAGCCGGAGCCGGAGCCGCTGCCGCCACCGCCGTCGCTTCCGCCGCTGCCTCCGCCGCTCGACGGCCCCGTGCCGCCTGAGCCGTCCGCTCGGTCCCTGCCGCCGCCCGAGCCGCCTGCCTCGTCCGCCTTCTTCCCGCCCGACGGCGAGGCCGAGCCCTTCCCGTCCGGCTCCTTGCTGCCGGAGGGGTGCGCGGAGGACGCCCGGCCCGGTGCCGTATCGGCCGGCACGGAGGCGGAGGACGCGGGGGTGCCGGCGGCGCCGTCCCGGCCGTTGCCGGCGCCGGTGGCGTACGGCATCAGCTGGAAGGCCAGGGTCGCCGCACCGACGACCACGACCGGAACGACGGCCACCAGCACGCGGCCGCGCCGCCGCCGGTGCTCCCGCTCGGTCTGCTTCGGCCGGCCGGGAGGCCGTACGACCACCGCGGGCTCCCTCTCGGTCCCGGCCCGGCCCCCGGGCTCCGCCGCGGCCTCCGGATCCGCCTCCTTACCTGTCTTCCTACCCGCCTCCTGATCCGTGTCCGGACCGGTCTCCGACTCCGGCTCCATCAGGGGTACTTCGGGCGCGATCGCGGCGAAGGCCGCCCGATCCGCCAGGCGTTCGCCGATCGTCTCGGGCCACGGCTCAGGCCCGGACGGCCCGTGGCCCTCGGCCAGTTCGAGGAGTTCGGCGGCGGTGGGCCGGCCCTCGGGGTCCTTGTCCAGGCAGGACGCGACGACGGCGGCCAGGTCCGCGTCTGCCGCGCGCAGCTCCCCCAGGTCCGGCTGCTCGTGCACGATCCGGTAGAGCACGCCGTGCCCGGACTCGTCGCCGAAGGGCGGCCGGCCCGACCCCGCGTACGCCACCACGGAGGCCAGCGCGAACACGTCCACCGCGCCCGTCAACCGCCTCGCTCCCGAGGCCTGTTCGGGAGACATGTAGGCGGGCGTGCCCACCACCATGCCGGTCCGGGTCAGCTGGCTCTGCTCGGCGGCCCGGGCGACGCCGAAGTCGATGAGGGTGAGCCCGTCGAGGGTCAGCATGACGTTCGACGGCTTGACGTCCCGGTGCACCATGTCCAGCTCGTGCACCGCCGCCAGCGCTGCCGCGGCCTTGCGCAGCAGCAGCCACAGCGCCCCCGGCGGCAGCGGCCCGCCGTGCAGCTCGACGGCCTCGCGCAGGGTCAGCCCCGGCACGTACGCGGTGGCGAACCACGGCGGCCGGGCGTCGCGGTCTCCGGCGAGCAGTGGTGCGCTGGCCCCGGCGGGCAGCCGGGCGAGGTTGTCCAGTTCGTGGCCGAAGCGCCGGACGAAGTCCTTGTCCTCGCCGACGACGGAGGGCAGCACCTGTTTGACGGCCGCGTACCGGCCTTCGTGCACACCGAGGTAGACCCTCCCCATGCCTCCGGCACCGAGCCGCCCGACCAGCGGGATCGGACCGATCCGGCGCGGGTCGTCGCCCTCCAGCGGCTCGACCCCGTTGTGTTCCCCGTTCAACTCTCTCCCCCGATTCAGCGCGCGTACGAGCCGAGGCCCACCAGGCAGTACACATACTCGTTCACCGCAGCCCCGTTGAGGGTGTAGCGGTACGAAAAGGCGTACTGCGTACGGGGGTTGCTGTTGCAGCGGCTCATGTCCGAGCTGAACGGGAACGTCTGGATCACCTTGTAGTGCGCGTCGGACGCCGAGCAGGACACCTCCTCGACCCCGCTGACCTCCTGTGCGGTCGTGGAGTTCGGCAGGGTTCCGTTGAGGCAGGTGCCGGACGTGAACGGGCTCGGCTCCGCGCTCGCCCCGCCGTACGGATCGCTGCTCCCGTACGGATCGCTGCTCCCGTACGGATCACTGCTCTCGTAGGGATCGCCGGTGGCCGGATCCTGTGTGTACGGGTCGTAGGTGGCGGCGGGCGCGGAGGGGGAGTACGAGGAACCGCCCGCGTAGTCGTCGGACGAACTGTCTCCGTCCCCGCCCCTGTTGGTCAGGACCAGCAGCAGCACGATCACGACGGCGACGCCGAGCACACCCAGGCAGGCCACGCCGCCCTTCGCGCCGCCCCGGGCCGGAGCGGTGGCCCCCGACGCGGTGACGTGGACTCTCAACAGCAGCTCCCGCTCGCCCGCCCGCAGCCGTACGAGATCCCCGTCACGGACGGGCGGGATGCGGACCGGCGGGACCCCGGCCCCGGGCGGCAGCCGCAGGACCGTCCCGGTGGCGGCCTGCTGCGGTGTGAGGGAAATGTGGATCTCGGACGACTCGGACGACGACACCGGCGGCTCCTGGGTGTGAGGATGGGCTCCAGTCTGGTGCAGCAGACCACTGTTCTAAAATATCTTTCTAGAAAAGTATTCCAGAATGAGTCGCAAACAACAGCGGGGCGAGGCAACCGTCGAGCAGCTCCTGGACGCCGCGCTGCGCGTGTACGAAGAGGCGGGCGACCAGGGGCTGACGGTCAGCGCCGTCACGAAGGCGAGCGGGGTGAGCCTGGGCAGCCTCTACCACCACTTCGGCAGCATCGACGGCCTGATGAACGCGCTGCTGATGCGCTGGCTGGAACGGCTGCTGGGCGAGCTGGTCACGGCCCTGCAGGGCACCCGGACCGCCCACACCGGCATCCGGGCCCTGGTCGGCGCCTATCTGGACTTCGTCCAGGAGCACCCGGTGGCCTCCCGGCTGCTGCACTCCTCCTACGCCGACCGCCAGGGCATGGCCGACGGCAAGCAGCTGCGCGACGCACAGGAGGCCCGCCTTTCGCCCCTCGCCCAGTGGGCCCAGGCATACGTCGACTCGGGCGAACTCGCCCCGCTGCCCGCTCCGTTGCTCGAGTCGCTGATCCTCGGCCCGGTCATCGGTATCGCCCGCCGCTGGCTCTCTGGCATCGACGACGTCGACCTCGACGAGGCGGCGCTGATCCTGCCGGACAGGATCTGGCGGTCGGTCGGCGCGGACCCGACGTGAGGCGGTGGCACACGCAAAGCAGCGGGCCGGCACCGCATCCGCGTGAAACGGATGCGGCACCGGCCCGAGCAAGAGATGCAGTACTGGCCTGCGTACGAGCTGGGGATCAGCTCCAGCGCTGGCTCTGGTAGCCCGAGTCCCCGAAGGCGACCACCAGGTTGCTGCCTCCCAGGGCGAGGACCATCCCGGTGGCCTTGTTCTTCAGCCGCCAGCCCGACGAGTCCTTGGACTCGTACCACTTCTGGTAGTTGCCGCCGTTGCAGGCAAGAAGGTAGACAGCACCGTCGTTGTTGCTGTCGAGGCACTTCCCGGTGAGGTGGTGCTTCATGGTGTAGCTGCCGTCGGACTGCTTGTTCTCGTCCCACTTCATGGAAGCGCCGGTCGCAGACGTCGTACGGACCTTGGAGTTGAAGTACGCCAGGTACTGCCCGTTGTCCTTGTTCTTCCAGGTGACGGCGTGGTCGGCGGCGAATGCCTGCCCCGTACCCGCGAGGGCCAGTGCCGGGGCGAGAACTGCCGCGGCGGCGAACGTGCCTATCAGGCGCATCTTCATGGAGTTCCCCGTTCAAAGGTCGAATGCCCCGCCCGGCGGCAACGAGACCGGCGCCCCCCCTGCCACGGCACCGAGTGGGCGTGGCATGCGCATTCATGGCCCCCGTGGCCGAGTTCACGTGGAGGTGACAGCGGCGTCGGCATACCGGATCGAGCATCAAGGTCGGGGTCACGCTACTGCGGCGTGATCACCTTGTGCAATGCCGTTTCCTCCCGCAACTGCCGTCCGCCGACGGCGCGGTGACCGGCTAGCGCAGCCGCGAGGACGCAAGGATCGACAGCAGGTGGGCCGGGACCATCAGCCAGGTGATCGCGGCCAGTGCGACCAGCGCCCAGCGCGTCACGTCGACGCCGCCGGTGACCGTGTCCCCGACGGCCGCCGCGAGCAGGACCAGGGACGCCTCGATGCCGTTGGTCACCCGGTGGATCCGGAAGGCGGCCGCCAGCCGCCGCACCGTGGCCACGCCCTGCGAGCGCGGCCGGGTCGACTCGTCGTCGGCCACCCCGAGCCCGCGCCGGGCCCGGGCCACGTCCACCAGGTCGGTCGAGGCCTTCAGCAGGACGACCCCGAGCGCGGTGGCGATACCGAGCGAGAGCCAGCCGCCGAGCCCGTCGTGAGCGGCCCGGAACCCGATCCCCACCATCAGTGCCGCGTCCGCCAGATACGCCCCGAGCCGGTCCACGTAGATCCCCGTCGCGCTGTTCTGCCCCTTCCAGCGGGCGACTTCGCCGTCCACGCAGTCGAAGAGCAGGAACAGCTGCATGAGGACGACGGCGAGCACGGCGCCCGTGAGGCCGGGGATCAGGAGGGCCGCGCCGGAGGCGATCCCGCACACCACCATGGTCCAGGTCAGCTGGTCCGGCGTGACGGGCGTGCGCACCAGCTGCCGGGTGAGGCGCAGTGAGATCCTGCGCATGTACAGCCGCCCCGCCCAGTGCTCCCCGTTGCGGCTCGCCAGCTTGGCATGCGGCTGGCAGACCTCCCGCAGCTCCTCCAGAACCGGGGCAGCGACCATGGGCGTTTCCCTCCCGCGCGATGTGATCGGGCCAGGGTACAGACGCGGTCCGGACCGGCCGCACGGGGGCGCGGCACGTTGCCCCGGGGTCCTCGCCGGGGGACAGTGAGGGTATGGATCAGGCACAGGCCCGCGCCTGGCTCGCCACCGCCGTCGCCGAGGCCCGCAGCGGGCTCGCCGAGGGCGGTATCCCGATCGGGGCCGCCCTCTACGGTGCCGACGGGAGCCTGCTGGGCCGCGGCCGCAACCGCCGCGTCCAGGACGGCGACCCCTCGGCGCACGCGGAGACCGCCGCGTTCCGCACGGCGGGACGGCAGCGCGGCTACCGCGGCACGACCATGGTGACCACCCTCTCCCCCTGCTGGTACTGCAGCGGCCTGGTCCGTCAGTTCGGGATCTCACGGGTGGTGATCGGCGAGGCGGCCACCTTCCGCGGCGGGCACGACTGGCTCGCCGCGCACGGCGTGGAGATCGTGCTCCTGGACGACCCCGGGTGCACCGGCCTGATGCGTGCCTTCATCCGCGACAACCCGGACCTGTGGAGCGAGGACATCGGTGAGTAGCACGAGCATTCCGACCATCGATCTGCGTCCCTGGCTGGACGGCGACACCAAGGCCCGCACCGCCCTCGCCCGCACCGTCGACCAGGCCCTGCGGACCGCGGGCTTCCTGCTCGTCACCGGGCACGGCGTCGAACAGGACCTGCGCGCGCGGATCCGGGCGGCCGCCCGGGACTTCTTCCTGCTGCCGCAGGAGGCCAAGCGGCGATACGAGGCCAGGGTCGGCGGGCGCGGATGGCTGGGGCCGGGCGCGGAGGCCAACGGGTATGCGGAGGGGACCGAGACGCCGCCCGACCTGAAGGAGTCGCTGACCTTCGCCACGCACGAACCCTTCGACGATCCGGTCGTCAACGCCGAGTGGTACGGGCCCAACGTGTGGCCGGCGGAGGTTCCGGCGCTGCGGCCGCTGTGCGAGGAGTACCTCGCGCGGATGGCCGCGCTGGAGAAGGAGCTGCTGACGCTCCTCGGGTACGCCCTCGGGCTCGAACCCGACTTCTTCTCCCGGCACATGGACCACCCGACGTACGGCTTCAACATCAACTGGTACCCGGGGACCGAGGTGGTCGGCGAGCCCGAGCCCGGGCAGTTCCGGATCGGGCCGCACACCGACTTCGGGACCGTCACGATCCTCGACCGGCAGGCGGGCAAGGGCGGCCTGCAGGTGTACACGGACCCCGCGGACGGAGGTGACGGGTGGCAGGACGCGCCCTACGACCCGGCCGCCTTCACCATCAACATCGGTGATCTGATGGCCCGTTGGACCGGGGACCGGTGGCGGTCGGGGCGGCACCGGGTGCTGCCGCCGCCCTCCGACACGCCCGCCGAGGAGCTGATGTCCCTCGTGTACTTCGGCGAGTGCACCCCGGGCACCCTGGTGGAGTCCGTACCGGCGCCGGTGGGCCGGGTGGCGTACCCGCCCGTCGACTCGCACGTCTACCTGCGCGAGAAGCTCGACTCGATCACCGTCGGTTAATCACTTCCGCGTTCGGCCCGCCACCCGTTCCGTTGAAATGCCCCGGGCGGGCATGTCCCGGGCGCGTCCGACGGGATTGCCCTTGGAAGGGGGCCTGCCATCAGGGGCCCCTTTTCTGCGATCGGAGACGCGTGCGAATCACTGACATCCAGCGTTGCGAGGTACGGCCGGGACGGCTCGTCGAGTGGACGCTGAGTCCGGCGACCGTCGCGGCGGCGGCCGGACTGCCGCAGGACTCCCGGCCGCCGGCCTACATCCAGGAGGCGCACATCAGGACCGCCAGGTCCGTGCGCGACGGCGGGCTGTTCGTACCGACCTGGCTGGGTACCGCCTTCGACCTCCCGGGCCCCGCCGACCTCGGTGTGCTCCAGGAGGCCCTGCGCGCCTGGACGGTGCGGCACGAGACGCTGCGCAGCGGCTTCCGCTGGGCGGGCGGCCCGGGAGACCCGCTGCACCGGTTCACGCTGGACGCCGGCGATGTCCACCTGCACCGGGAGACGGTCGGCGACTTCTCCGACGCGGCTGCCCTTGCCGGGCATCTCCAGGGCCGTTTCGATGCCGTCGCGGACGCCCTGCGGTGGCCGAACCTCATCTACACGGCGGTCGTGCGGGCCGACTCGACCAGCGTGTACATGGCCTTCGACCACAGCAACGTGGACGCCTACTCCCTGCACGGCATCCCCGCCGAGATCCACGAGCTGTACACGGCCGGCCTTCAGGGGCGCCCGGCCGTGGTGCGGACCCCGCCCGCCAGTTACGTCGACTTCTGCGAGCTGGAGCGGGCGGACGCGGACCGCATCGACGACCGTCACGACATCGTCGCCCGCTGGCGGGAGTTCATCCGTCGGTGCGGCGGAACGCTGCCCGGCTTCCCCGTCGACCTGGGCCTCGAACCCGGGGTCCCGCTGCCGCGGCAGACGATGATCTGCGAGCCGCTCGCGGACGCGGACGCGGCTGCCGCGTTCGAGGCGTACTGCCGGCCGTACGGCGGCAGCCTGGTGGGTCTGCTCGCGGCGACCGGCCTGATCGTCCACGAACTCGGCGGACAGTCCGTGTACCGGACGGTGGTGCCGTTCCACACCCGGGTGAAGTCCCGGTGGTCCGAGTCCGTGGGCTGGTTCGTGGGCGGTGCCCCGATCGAGGTGCCGGTGGCCCGCACCCCCGATCTGCCGAGCGCCCTGCGGGCCGTGCGCGCCGAGCTGCAGGCGAGCAGGTCCCTCGCCCGGATGCCGCTCGCCCGGGTGCTGAGCCTGCTCGGCGCGGACTTCCGGCCGGCCTCGCCCGACCTGTACTCCATCGTCTCGTTCGTGGACACCCGTGGCATCCCCGGCGCCGGGCAGTGGGCCGGGCAGAAGGCGTACGGGCTGTTGCGGGTGTCGTACGGGGACCAGGTGTGCGTGTGGGTCAACCGGTTGCACGACGGGCTGTGGCTGGCGAGCCGCCACCCGGACACCGACACGGCGGCGAAGAACATGCGGCTGTACGTGGAGCGGCTGCGGGATCTGATCCTTTCGCCGCGTACGTGAGCCGGGCATTTTCGTAACCCAACGGACATCACTGACTCTGGTCCGGAGCAACTCCCCCTTCTTACACTGCTGTTGAGGGGGAGATGCGGTGCACAGACGGTTGCACGGGCGCGCAGCGCTGTTGGACGTCGATCCGGCCGGTCTCGTGCCGCGCCTCGTGGGCCTGCGTCCCCACCAGCATCGCGGTCATCCGTTCGAGCACCCGGGCGAGCTGCCCTTCGTGGTGCTCACGGGCGCCCGCGGCCTGGGCAAGAGCGCGGTGCTCACCGAGTTGCGGGACGCCTACAAGGGGCACACGCCGGTCGCGCTGGCCGACTGCGCCGAGGACCAGTTCGCAGGGCCGCCCGAGGGCCGGCCGGCCGAGTCGTGGTCACCGGTGGCCCAGGTGCTGCTGGTGATCGCCGAGCAGCTGGCGGAGCCGGTGACGGGCGCCGGGCGGATCACCTTTCCGCGGCTGATGTCGGGCCTGGTGGCGGTGGCCGCCGGCGGCTGGGGCGACGCCGACTCGGAGCGGATCCGCCGGGAGGTCGAGCGGATCCTGCTGCTGAACGAGAGCGGCTCGTGGATCAGCGGGTTCGCCGGGCGCTGGGCCGGAAAGGTGGCGGCGAAGGTGGTGGCCGCGGCCACCGGCACCGGGCCGCTGGTGTCGGGCGCGATCGAGGCGACCCTGGAGTCCGTCGCCGAGGGCTTCACCAGCCGCCGGCACCACAAGGCGTCGGTGTGGTACCGGACGTACCCGAACGCGGGCGGGCACGCCCAGCGCGGGCTCATCCTGCTGTCCGGGCACTTCCGTGCGGGCGGCACCTCCCGCGACCACGCGGAGCGGTATCTGGTGCGGGCGCTGCTGGCCGACCTGTCGGAGGCGTACGCGGGGATGCTGCCCCGCATGCAGCGCCTCGGCCGTCCGCTGGTGCTGATCGACAACGCACAGACCGCGCCCGGTCCCGGGCTCGTGGAGGCCGTGCTGCGCGACCGTGCCGAGGGCATCGCCGACCAGGTGGCGTTCGTCGCGGCCCGGCGCGGCGAGGGCCGCGAGGAGCTGCGCAACGCGGTCCGGCGGGAACTGCCCGAGGTGGCCCGGCGCAGCGACTGGACCCCGGACGCGGCGCCCTCCTCGCGGGCGCTGCTGGTCGCGCTGCCCGCACTGAGCCCGGACGACACCCTGCACATCGTCGGCGCCGTCTGCGAGGACACCCCGGTCCCGCCCCAACTGCCGCACGCCACCCACCGGTTGACGGCCGGCAATCCGCTGGGCATCGCCCTGCTCGCCGAGTCCGCCGCGCAGAACCTGCCGGAGTCCGCCTCGCTCGGCGAACTGCTCACCGCCGACGTGCGGCCCGCCGAGGACCAGCCCGCCGCGCCCGCCTACCGGGCGCTGCTGGACCGGCTGGTGCCGGCCGAGCACCTGGACGAGCTGACCGTGCTGGCCGCCGCCCACGACCACGACTCGGCCTGTGCGCTGGCCGCGGCCCTGCTGCCGGACACCTTCGGCCCCGCGGACGTACGGGCTCTGCAGACCCGGCTGGCCGAGGAGGGTCTGGCGACCGTGCCGGGCCAGTTCGTCGGCGACCCCTTCGTCCGCACCCTGCTGCTGCTCAGGCTGCACCTGCGGGACGGCGACCACGCGTCGTGGCGCACCGCGCACGAGACGCTGATCGCGCACTACCCGGACCCCGAGCACGCCCGCTTCCGGCTCCATCACGAACTCGCCCTCGGTGTCACGGAGTCGGCTGTGGCCCATCTGCGCGACACCTTCCCCACGCTGGAGACCGGCACCTGGCTGCGCACCCTGCGTTTCGTCGCGTCCGCGCCGTACTTCCACGCGCACGACGACGAGGGCCGCGACTTCGGCGGCCGCGGGGACCGGCGGACCGCGGTCGCGCTGGGGCGCACGGACGCCGGCCAGCGGCCACCGGACGGCGTGGACGCCGTACTGCACCTGCGCATACGGCGGTTGCTGCAGGCGGTGTGGCAACTGACCGATCCGCTGGTGCTGCCCGATGCGACGGTGTGCCAGCGGCTCCGCTTCGAGCTGGAGCAGCTGTCCAACCTGCGGCCCGCGGGCAACGCGCTGCTGTGGCGGGCGTCGAGGGACTGGCCGGCGGCGGCGCTCGCCGGGCGCCCGCTGGACGACCCCGACGACGCGGACGACGCGGACGACGGCCCGGACGACCACAGCGGGGAGGCGTGATGGCGCGCAGAGGCGTGGGCACATGGGTGCGCGAGAGCGTGTGGGAGATCCCGTTGCGCCGCTACCTGGCCCTGCTGGTCACGGCGGCCCTGGTCGCGGGGCTGGTGTTCGGGGTGCGGGCGCTCGCCCACGTGAACCGCTCCTGCGCGCCGGGGGTGACCCGGCCGCAGAACAGCGGCGAGTGCGTGGGCGTGGCGACGGGCCCGTACGCCTTCGGACACGCCCAGCTGCGGGACGTCGTCGAGGCGATCGGGCGGGAGAACGACCGGCTCAGGCCGGGCAGTTATGTGACGGTGGCGCTGATGCTGCCGTACTCGTCCGCCTCCCGCACCAGTCTGAACGACATCCAGCACCAGCTGCAGGGCGCCTACATGGCGCAGTACCAGGCCAACCACGACTCCAACGGGCAGGCGCCCGCGATCCGGCTGGTGCTCGCCAACCCGGGCGCCACCGGGGACCACTGGCAGCAGACCGTGGACCAGCTGGTGCGGATGACGACGAGTGCGGACCGGCTGCGGGCCGTGGCGGGCATCGGGCAGAGCACCGACAACAACAAGAAGGCCGTCGGGGAGCTGACCCGGCACGGGATCCCGGTGGTCGGCTCCTCGATCACCGCCGACGACCTGGCCAACGGGCAGGGCGGCAAGGACCCTTACCCGGGGCTGGCCCGGGTCTCGCCGACCAACACCGACGAGGCCCGCGCACTGGCCTCGTTCGCCCGGGTGAGCGCGGGCAAGGCGCTGCTGGTGTACGACAAGCCGGGCGACCCGTACACGCGGACGCTGCAGAAGTCGTTCGCGGCGCTGATCAAGGGCTCGCCGTACGAGCCGCAGCCGTTCACGCCGCCCGCGGACCGCAGCGAGGAGGGAACGACCGCGAACACCTTCCGGCAGATCACGCACCTGGTGTGCGACACCTCCCGGGAGACGGACACGATCCTGTTCGCGGGGCGGCACACGCAGCTGCGGCAGTTCATCAACGCGCTGGGCGGACGCGGCTGCCAGGACCGGGCGTTCACCGTGCTCACCGGCGACGAGGCCTCGTACCTGACCCACGAGAGCGACCTGGACCGTTCCGCCCTGCGCCACCGTCTCTCCGTGCGCTACACCTCCCTCGCCCATCCGGACGCATGGACGAAGGACCCCGCGAAGACGGGCGGCGCGGCGGCGGACTTCGGGGTGCTGCAGACGCTGCTGACCGCCGCCGCGCGGAAGCCGACCGGGCCGATCGGTCCGGCCGCCCTGGACGACGGCCAGCTGATCATCGGCTACGACGCACTGCAGCTGGCGGTGCACGGGATCCGCGAGGCGGTGCCGGACGGGAGGAACGTCCCGGCGCTCGCGGACGTCGGTCTGCAGTGGCCGCAGGTCAAGGGGTCGCTGCGGGTCGGCGGGGCGAGCGGCTGGATCTGCCTGGACGTGCACGGCAACCCGTACGACAAGGCCGTACCGATCGTGGAGCTGACCCCCGAGGGCGGCTCACGGTTCGTGAAGATCGCCTGGCCGGAGGGGAAGCCGCCGGCGAAGGAGTGCCTGCCGCCGTCCTAGAACCCGGCCGGTCCTCCCCTTCGAACCGGTCCGCCGTTCTGGTGCCCGGCCCGCCGGGCAGGCCCTAGGCCGGGGAGGGGCTCAGATTTTCGATCAGGCGTTCGAAACGGGTCCGCCAGCCGTCCTCCGACTCCCCCTCGCCCTGGAACTCATGGGTGAAGCGAAGGCGGCACCCCTGCTCCCCGTCCCGTTCCAGATGGAACCGGACCCGGCCGCCGCCGCGCACGGTGTACTCGGCGACGCGGTCGACGTCCCACGCCGTGACCCGCCCCGTGCCCAGATCACGCAGCGTGACCAGACCGTCGAGCCGGGGCTCCAGGACGTCGACGGCGGTGCACCAGGACCCGAGCCCCTCGCGGGTGGCCACCGCGGGCCAGACCTGCTCCATGGACAGCGGGAGCCGGACCAGGAAGTGGAGTATGTGCGTGTTCCCGTGCGTCTGGCTGGTGCCCTGTTCGATGGAACCGCTCATGACACCAGCCTGACCCGTCACGAAGGGTTCCGCACGCGGTTGCGGGCGGCCGGACGCGTCTTCGCGGATTCCCATCCGCCTCTCCGCAGCCGTCCGCACGGCAAAGGCCGGTCCCCGTGACCCGCGTCACTGGAACCGGCCTTCCGCAGTCCGCGGGTCACACGCCCGCGTAGGAGTGCTTGCCGCTGACGAAGATGTTGACGCCGTAGTAGTTGAACAGCCAGCAGCCGAAGGCGATCATCGCCAGGTAGGCGGCCTTGCGGCCCTTCCAGCCGGCCGTGGCCCGGGCGTGCAGGTAGCAGGCGTAGGCGACCCAGGTGATGAAGGACCAGGTCTCCTTGGGGTCCCAGTTCCAGTAGCGGCCCCAGGCGTCGCCCGCCCAGATCGCGCCCGCGATGATCGTGAACGTCCACAGCGGGAAGACGGCCGCGTTGACGCGGTAGGCGAACTTGTCGAGCGAGGAGGAGGCGGGCAGCCGCTCCAGCACCGAGGTCGCGAACCTGCCGGGCTTGCCGCCGGTCTGCAGCTTGTTCTCGTACGAGTCCTTGAACAGGTACAGGATCGTGGCGACCGCGCCCACGTAGAACACCGCGCCGCAGAAGATCGCGGTGGAGACGTGGATGTACAGCCAGTACGAGTGCAGGGCCGGGACCAGCTGGTCGCTCGCGGTGTACAGGACGGTGACCGCGAGGCCGAGGTCGAGCAGGACCGTGGTGATCAGGAACAGCCCGAGCCAGCGCACGTTCTTCTTCAGCGCCAGCAGCCCGAGGTACACGGCGACGGCGACCGTGGAGAAGGTGATGTTGAACTCGTACATGTTGCCCCACGGCGCCCGCTGCACGGAGGCCGCGCGGGCGACGACCCCGGCCAGCTCCACCAGGAACGCGAGCACGGTGAGGGAGATGGCGATGCGCCCGTAGAGGTCGCCCTGCTCGTCCCCGCCGTGCGCACCGGGCCCGTCCGGCACGTCCCGGGCACCGGCGGCGGAGCGCACCACGACCTTGGGCCGCTCCAGCACGGCGGTCCCGCCGGCCTGCTTCACGGTCACGGCGGGCGCCCCCGCCTTCTGCGCGCCGTCGGCGGTCAGCGCGGCGGCCGTACGGGCCACCCTGCTGCGGCTGCCGAAGAGCCATTCGGCGATGTACGCGAAGAAGGCCAGCGTGTAGACGGCCATCGAGGAGTAGATCAGCGTGTTGCTGATGCTCGCCAGGTGTTCGTTGGTCGCTACGGCGAGATCGTTTGCGGCGGCGAGAGTCACTTCTCAGCCCCTTCGGCAGGTACGACTTGAGGGTCGGGGGTTGCTTCGTTGGATGCTGAAGAGCCGTCGGGGTCGGGTGCCCCCGGCGCCTGCTCGTAGAGGGTTCCGGCGAGGTCGCCCAGTTCCTCGGGCACCTTGGCGGACTCGCTGCGGCCGAGCCCGGCCATCTCGACGACCGTGACACCGTCGGCGCCGCGCACCGCCCGCACCCACACACGGCGGCGCTGGATGAACAGCGAGGCGGCCAGACCGAAGATCGCGGTGAGGGCACCACCGAGCGCCCAGCTGCTGCCCGGCTCCTGGACGATCTCGAAGCCGGCCCACTCCTTGACGTCCTTCTCGAAGGTGAGGGACCCGGCGCCGTTCGGCAGCTGCAGGGTGTCGCCCGGCCTGAGCAGCTTCTTCAGCTGCTGCCCCTCGGCGTCCTTGAACTGCTTCATGTGCGTGGTGTCGAGCTGGTACACGTTCTGGCTGCCCGTGTCGACGCCGAGGTCGCCGTGGTAGGCGTTCACCGCGAGCAGCGGGTTCACCAGCGCCGGGAACTGCGACAGCATCGTGCCGCTCTTCGGGTCGAAGGTCGGCACGAAGAAGGCCTGGAAGCCGAGCTGTTCCTTCTTGCCCCGGCCGTCGCGGTAGCCGTCCATCACCTTGACCACGCCGTTGGAGGTGACGTTGCCGTCGAGCGGCAGCAGGGGTACGGCGTCCTGGTAGACGACCTTGCCCCGGCCGTCCCGGACGGTGATGACGGGCGCGTAGCCGTGGCTGACGAGGTAGACCTTGGAGTCGCCGATCTTCAGCGGCTCGTTGACCTTGATGGTGGCCGGCTTCTCCTTGCCGTACGCCCCCTCGCTGTAGGTGATCTTCGCCTGGAAGGTGCGCGGGGTGCCCCGGTTGGGGCCGCTGGCCTCGTAGGTGGCCCGGAAGTCCTTCAGGTCGAAGCTGAAGGGCACCAGATCGTCGGCGGTGAACATGCTGCCGGACTTCATGTCGTCGTACATCGGCAGCGCGTTGGAGAAGCCGTCGCCCTCCACCATCAGCTTGGTGCCGTCCGACTTGAACATCTGGCCGGAGGCGAAGGCGACCAGCAGCACGATCAGCGCGATGTGGAAGGCCAGGTTGCCCAGCTCGCGCAGATAGCCCTTCTCGGCGGCGACCGCGTCACCGGCGACGTGGGCGCGGAAACGGCGCTTCTTCAGCAGCGCGAGCGCGGCCTCGCGGACCTCGTCCGGCTCCGCGGTGGTGCGCCAGGTGGTGTAGGCGGGCAGCCGGGTCAGCCGCTTGGGGGCGCCCGGCGGGCGGCCGCGCAGCTGGCCGACGAACTGCCAGGTGCGCGGGACGATGCAGCCGATGAGGGAGACGAACAGCAGGATGTAGATCGCGGAGAACCACACCGAGCTGTAGACGTGGAACAGGCCGAGCTTGTCGTAGACCGGCGCGAGCGTCCGGTGCGCCTTGCGGAAGTCGTCGACCTTGTTGAGGTCGGCGCCGGTCTGCGGGATCAGCGAGCCGGGGATCGCGCCGAGCGAGAGCAGCAGGAGCAGCAGGAGCGCGACCCGCATGGAGGTCAGCTGCCGCCAGAACCAGCGGGCCCAGCCGATCACGCCCAGGCCGGTGAAGCCGGAGACCTCCTCCTGCGGCGCGGTGGACAGCTGGGAGCCTGCCGCGCCCAGGTCCTCCTGGTCCTGGCTGCTGCCGGTTTCGGTCTTGCTCATCGATCAGATCCCCACATTGAAGCCGCTGGACCAGCCCTGCATCTCCTGCACGAGACTGTCCCACGCCCCGGTCAGCAGCAGCACACCGGTCACGATCATCATCGTGCCGCCGATGCGCATCACCCAGAGATAGTGGCGCTTGACCCAGGCGAAGGCACCGAGCGCCTTGCGGAAGGCCACGGCCGCGAGCACGAAGGGCACGCCGAGGCCCAGGCAGTAGGCGACCATCAGCACCGCCCCGCGCCCGGCGCTCGACTGATCCATGGCGAGGAAGTTCACGGACGACAGGGTCGGGCCCAGGCAGGGGGTCCATCCGATGCCGAAGAGGGCTCCGAGCAGGGGCGCGCCCACCAGACCGGTCGTGGGCCGCCGGTGGAAGCGGAACTCGCGCTGGGTGAACCAGGGCATCAGCCCCATGAAGAACACACCCATGGCGATCATGAGTACGCCGAGCACCTTGGTCAGAACGTCCTTGTGCTCCTGCAGGGTCCAGCCGAAGGAGCCGAACAGCGCCCCGCCGGAGATGAACACGGCGCTGAAGCCGAGCACGAACAGGGCGGCTCCGGCGGCCATGCGCCCCCGTCTGGCGTCGGCCAGGTCGGTGCCGGCGACCCCGGTGACGTAGGAGAGGTAACCGGGGACCAGCGGGAGGACGCAGGGCGAGAAGAAGGAGACGAGCCCGCCGAGCAGAGCGATGGGCAGGGCGACGACAAGGGCGCCGTGCTTCACGGTCTCGTTCTCGGCGGCCAGCGTGACGAGTGCGCTCACGTCACTTCTCCGCGAGGACCGGCTTGAGCATCTTCAGCAGGGTGGTGTCGTCGAGCGCCTCCAGCGCCCGCGCGGCGACCTTCCCCTCCTTGTCGATGACGAGCGTGGAGGGGATCAGCTGCGGGTTGAGGGTGCCCCGCTTGAAGCGGAGCATCAGCTTGCCCGTCGGGTCGTAGAGGCTCGGGTAGTCGATCCCGTGCTCCTTCTCGAAGGCGACCGCGGGGGTGGTGCTGGTGTCCCGGGTGTTGATGCCGACGAACTGGACGCCCTTGCTCTCGTACGCCCGGGAGACCTTGGAGAAGTACTTGGCCTCCTCCCGGCACGGCCCGCACCAGGAGCCCCAGACGTTGATCACGACGACCTTGCCCTTGTAGTCGGCGACGTCCAGGGTCTTGCCGTCGATGGTCTTGCCGGACAGGTCGGGCGCCGTGGCCCGCTTGCCCTTGGGGACGGTGGAGATGCCGTTGTTGCCGGTGACGAAGTTGGTGTTGCCACCGCCGCCGGAGGTGCCGCCGTTGCCGCACGCGGACAGGGTCAGGGCCGCCGCGGCGGCCATGGCGCCGAGCAGGGCGGCGCGGCTACGGGTACTCATGTGAAAAGTTTCGCATGCCTGTTCCGAGGATCTCGCGCGCCCCCCTGCCGGGCGGAAAACCGCATTTCAGGGCGTATTTACTCCGGGCATTCCGGACACATCCCTCAGCGGCTTCCGCACGACTCCCCCGACCACGCCCGGCGTTCCCCCGGCAGGCCCGGGAGGCTTCTCAGGCGGCGTCCGAGGAGGCCGACTTGGTGTCCCGCAGGAACTCCTTCCAGCCCCCGGTCGGCTGCGCCCCGACCTCCAGCGTGCGCAGCTTGGCGAGCACCTCGGGCTTCTGGACGTCCATCCAGTCCACGAACTGCCGGAAGGAGACCATGCGCACGTCGGCACCCTTCTCCTTCTCGCGCGCGATGTGCTTGAAGGCCTCCTCGACGGAGTCCATGTAGATGCCGCCGTTCCAGTGCTCGAAGTGGTTGCCGATGAAGAACGGCGCCCGGTTTGTCTTGTATGCCCGCTCAAAGCCTGCTATGTACGCCCCGGCGGACTGCTTCCGCCAGCCCGGATAGTTGGAGGCGGGCGCGTTGGTCGAGTTGACCGACTGGTTGGCGAGCATGTTGTAGTCCATGGACAGGACCTCGAAGGAACGTCCGGGGAAAGGTATCTGCTGCAACGGCAGGTCCCAGATGCCCAGCCGCTTCACCGGCCACACCTGACGGCCGCCCGGCGAGGAGGCGTCGTAGCGCCAGCCCAGCTTCTTGGCGGTGGGCAGCAGGTTGTCCTGGCCGAGCAGACAGGGCGTACGGCCGCCGGCCAGCTCCTTGTCGTAGTCGAACGGCAGCGAGGGCAGGTCGGACCAGCCGGTGTTGGTCCGCCACTGCGTCACGAACGCCTTGGCCTGCCGGATCTCGCTCTCCCACTGCTGCGGGGTCCACCACTTCACCGAGGTGCGGGCCTCACCGCAGAAGTGCCCGTTGAAGTGGGTGCCGATCTCGTGCCCCTCCAGCCAGGCCCGGCGCACGTTGGTCAGCGTCGCCTTGATGTGCGGGTCGCTGAGGTAGCCGATGTCGGAGGCGCCACGCAGGTTGTTCGGCGGCTCGTACATCCGCTTCTTCGCCTCGGGCAGCAGATACAGCCCCGAGAGGAAGAAGGTCATGCTCGCACCGTGCTCCTTGGCCAGGTCCAGGAAGCGCGGGAAGAGACCGTTGCCGACCTCGCCGGCACCGTCCCAGGAGAAGATCACGAACTGCGGCGGGGTCTGCCCCGGCTCCAGCGGCTCGGGCTTGGCCGGCTGGTGCGGCTGCTTGCCGGTGAAGGAGGTGGAGCCGTCGCCGATGGGGCGCCCCTTGGTCCCGCCGTTCTTCCCGTCGCCGCTTCCTCCGCCCGAGTTCCCGGAACCGGACGCGTGCCCGTCGCCGTCCGAGGAGTTGAGGGACCCACAGCCGGCGAGGCCGGCGGCGGCCGCCGCGCCCGCGCCGAGGCCGAGTGCTCCCCTCCGGGAAAGGGTCCGGGAGAACGTGCGCATGGAAATCCCCGATCATCGCGCCTGCTGGTGGTCACCCAGTCAGAGGGCGTGACGATCGGGGAGGTTCACTACGATTTATATGTTTTTCGCAATAGCTCTGGCAAAAGCACCCTAAGGCATGTCAAACGGACTGCCAGGAACGGCAGTTAGGCGCCGAAGGCCTTGCTCTTCCCCTTCACCGGCTTGACGCCGGCGCGGAGGTGGGCCGGAACGAGATCGATGGCGGGCTCGGCATAGCCGACGGAGACGATCCTGTCACCCTGGTATGTGAAAGTTGTCAGGGAGGCCAGCGTGCACTGCCGCTTGCGCGGGTCGTGCCAGAGCCGCCGCTTCTCGACGTACGAGCGCACGATCCAGATCGGCAGCTGGTGGCTGACCAGCACCGCCTCGTGCCCGCGGGCCTGGTCCTTGGCCGCGTTCAGTGCGCCCATCATCCGGACGACCTGGTCGATGTACGGCTCGCCCCAGGACGGCTTGAACGGGTTGACCAGGTGCTTCCAGTTGTCGGGCTTGCGCAGCGCGCCGTCGCCGACTCCGAAGGTCTTGCCCTGGAAGACGTTGTCCGCCTCGATCAGCCGCTCGTCGGTGGCGAGGCCGAGCCCATGCGCCTTGGCGATCGGGGTGGCGGTCTCCTGCGCACGCTCCAGCGGCGAGGCGACCACGTGGGTGACGTCCCGCGAGGCGAGATGGTCGGCGACCCGGTCGGCCATCTGCCTGCCCAGCTCGGACAGGTGGTAGCCGGGCAGCCGCCCGTAGAGGATCCCGTCCGGGTTGTCGACCTCGCCGTGCCGCATGAGGTGGACGACGGTGATGTCACCCTTGCCGGCGTAACCGCCGTTGCTGCCGTTGCTGCTCATGCTGCCGTGGCCTCCGCGGCGGCTCGGGCCGCCGCCGGAAGGGCGTCGGCGATCTTCTGGATGGCCCGCTCGTCGTGGGCCGTGGACACGAACCAGGACTCGAAGGACGACGGCGGCAGATAGACGCCGTTCGCCAGCAGCGAGTGGAAGAAGGCAGTGAAGCGGAACGACTCCTGCCGCTTGGCGTCCTCGTAGTCCCGCACCTGCCGGTCGGTGAAGAACACCGAGAACATGTTGGAGGCGGTCTGCAGCCGGTGCGCGACGCCCTCCTTGCCCAGCGCCTCGGTGACGAGGGACTGGATCTGCTGGGAGACGGCGTCGACCTTGTCGTAGGCCGCGTCGTCGAGGAGCCGCAGCTGGGCGAGCCCGGCGGCCGTGGCGACCGGGTTCCCGGAGAGGGTGCCGGCCTGGTACACGGGCCCCGCGGGCGCGAGGTGGGCCATGACGTCGGCCCGCCCTCCGAAGGCGGCGGCGGGGAACCCGCCGCCCATGACCTTTCCGAAGGTCATGAGGTCGGGCCTGACCCCGTCGATCCCGTACCAGCCGGCGCGGCTGGTACGGAAGCCGGTCATGACCTCGTCGGAGATGAACAGGGCGCCGTTCTTCTGGCAGGCGTCCTTCAGCCCCTGGTTGAACCCGGGGGCCGGCGGTACGACGCCCATGTTGCCGGGCGAGGCCTCGGTGATCACGCAGGCGATCTCACCCGGGTGCCGGTGGAAGGCCTCCTGCACGGCCTCCAGATCGTTGTACGGCAGCACGATCGTGTCCCCGGCCTGGGCGCCGGTGACGCCCGGGGTGTCGGGCAGCGCGAAGGTGGCGACACCGGACCCGGCCGCGGCGAGCAGCGAGTCCACGTGCCCGTGATAGCACCCGGCGAACTTGATCACCTTGGTCCGCTGGGTGAACCCGCGGGCGAGCCGGATGGCGGACATGGTCGCCTCGGTCCCGCTGCTGACGAGCCGCACCTGCTCGACGGGCTCCACCCGGGCGACGATCTCCTCGGCGAGCGCGACCTCGCCCTCACCGGGCGTACCGAAGGACGTACCGCGCGCGACCGCCTCCTGGACGGCGCCGATGACCTCGGGGTGGGAATGCCCCAGGATCATCGGCCCCCAGGAACACACCAGGTCGACGTACTCACGCCCGTCGGCGTCGGTCAGGTACGGGCCCTTGCCGGACACCATGAACCGGGGCGTGCCGCCCACGGCGCGAAAGGCACGCACCGGGGAGTTCACGCCGCCCGGCGTGACGACGGACGCACGGTCGAAGAGCGCCTGCGAGGCGGGCGCTTCATAGGGATAGGGCAGTTCGCTCATGGCACTCATGACGTGCGACTTCTCCGAGTTCTCGGACTCCGGTTGCGTAGTGACCTCCTCAGGGTAGGCCGCGCCTCGCCCCGCGAGCGGCGGACCCCAAGATCGCGGCCGCGCCATCTGCGAGACTGGCACCTGATACACACAGCTCATCGGCACGTAGTAGTCAGGGGCTGTTGAAGATCCTGCGGACTGGTGTTTCACCGCACGTTTCGGCGGGCGGCCGTGGGGGAGGTCACTGACACGATGATCGGGTTGCGCGGCGGGGGCCACGCGTCCTAGAAAAGCAGTCGGGTGGAGATATGCATCGCGGTGGCGGACTGGGCGAGGGGACTGATGACCTCGGTCCTCGGCGTGCCCGGCGGGGAAGGCACCGGCGCGAGGCGGAGGAAACGACCGAGGCACGGCAGACGGACGCACGGCAGGCACAGGGTGTACCGAACGAGCCCGAGCGGTACGACCGGCAGACCGACCGGCAGCTGGACCAGCATCTGGACCGGCCGGTCGAGCGCCGGCTCGGCCACCGGGACGACCGCCTCCGGGCGGGGAGCAGGAATGGTGGTCGGGTGGGGGTGACGTACAAATACTTCGGCGCGCCCGACGGCGCGACCGCGGCCCGCGTCCCCATCTCGATGCGCCCCGAGGAACTCGGCGGCGACGAGCTGGGCATGAACGGCATGTTCACCAAGATCAAGCCGGAGACGATGGCCGCGATGGTGCTGACCGGCATCGAGGGTGTGCCCCTGCACAAGGTGCCGCCCCTGGAGCTGGTCGTCCTGCACCCCGACTACGCCGTCGTCAAGCTCCCCATGACGGTCGTCGACCCCCTGCGCGGCATCGGTGAGGAAGCGGTGGGCGCGGCGGCGTTCATCTGGTCCACGGTGCCGGACCGGGGCGGGCCCCGGGACGCGTTCAACGTGTACCAGCTGCTGCACGAGTGGCAGGACTTCTCGCACCGGCTGCACGAGGCGGGGCACCAGCCGTACTGCCTGGTGTGGCCCTGAGCCGGTTTCCGTGAGGTGCGGGCGGGCTTTCGGGCCCGCCCCCTCACCGGACACACCCGCTCTGCGACCGTACGACGCCGGTGCGTGACAACGCCTCCCGCCGACGCTTCCGGGCCGGGGCGGCGGGTCAGCGTCGGGGCTGGTGGAAGACCGCGAGGTCGATGACGAACCCGAGGCCGTGCGCAGCATGCTGGTCGAGCGTTCGCACCAGGGCGGCGACGGCTTCCTCGCGATCGGGTGCCGGGACGTCGGCGACCCGGACGGTAACCTTCTGGGTGGGCGGGTCGAGACGGCTCACCTGGGCGGTGACGGGCTGGTCGTAGACCGTCCAGCACTGGAACTCGACATCGCGGTACCGGCCGTCGGCCAGCGAGGCCGCCAGCACGTCAGAACCGCCCATGAGCGGCTCCCGCCTGCCGTCCGCCGTCTCACGGGAGCCGAAGAGAGCGCCGGTGAGCGGATGCGTGACCGAGAGGCCCGCGGCGCCGAGCTGCTTGATCATCACTTCGCTCGAAGCTCTCGTCAGCGTCGGCAGGTACCGGACGAAGAACGGCTCCAGGGCATCGTGCTGTGCGCCGGCGGAGGGGGCCGGGGCGAAGTGTTCGTGGAAGATGTCACGGGCCCGCTCGCGGGAGAGGGCGGGGCTGACGTGGCCGTTGCCCCGGATGTGGGCGGTGAACTCGGCGGGGAGCGCGATGTGATGGCGGCGTACGTAGTGCGCCAGCTCGACGGGCCACAGCCAGGTTCCGTCGGTGACCAGCGACCCGGCGCCGGGAATCCACCCGTCACCGGTGATGACGTCCCGCTCCGCCCCCATGACGGAGTAGATCTCGGTGGACGATTCCAGGTAGGCGACGATCCGGTCCTCGTCCCGCTCCCCGGCGGTCCTGACCGCTTCGCGCAGGGAGGGAGCGGCAGCCGACGGGGCACTGTGGTCGCCGAACTCCCGGTAGAAGCCCACTCGCTTGATCATCGTCTCTCCGGTCGGACCGTCGCCTCGGTCCGGCCCACCGTAGTGGTGGGGCTCGGGCCGGGCACGGTCAGTACACGTCGCGCACGTAGCGCTTGTCGGCGGCCAGCTGTTTGAGGTAGGCCGCCGCCTCGGCCTCGTCCAGGCCGCCGTGCACGGTGGCGATCTCCCGCAGGGCCCGGTCGACGTCCTTGGCCATGCGGGCGGCGTCTCCGCAGACGTAGAAGTGGGCGCCGTCCCGCAGCCAGGACCACAGCAGCGGACCGTGTTCGCGCATCCGGTCCTGGACGTAGACCTTGGCACGCTGGTCGCGGGAGAACGCGGTGTCCAGGCGGGTGAGCGTGCCCCCGGCGAGGAACGCGGCCAGCTCCTGCTCGTAGTAGAAGTCGGTCGCCCGGTGCTGCTCGCCGAAGAACAGCCAGTTCGGGGCGCGGTGGCCGCGGGCCCGGCGCTCCTCCAGGAAGCCGATGAACGGCGCGATGCCGGTCCCGGGGCCCACCATCACCGCCGGTGTGGCGGGGTCGGCGGGCGGACGGAAGTGCGGCGCCCGCTGGACACGGACCGGCACCGGGGTGCCGGGCTCGGCGTCGGCGAGGAAGGGCGAGCACACGCCCTGGCGGGGGCGGCCGCCCAGGTTCTCGTAGCGGACGACGGAGACCGTCAGCGACACCAGGTGGGGGTCGGTCAGGGGGCTGGAGGATATGGAGTACAGCCGGGGCTGCAGCCGCCCCAGCACGTCGGCCCAGTCCTGGGCCCCGGCCCGGATGCCGAACTCGGCGGCCACGTCGACGGCCTGGCGGCCCCAGGACCACTGCGCCAGCCCGCCCTTGTTGTCCGGCCGCAGCAACTTGCGCAGCTCGCGCGGGTCGCGGGCCCGGTCGGCGGCGAAGCGCAGCAGGTCGGGAGTGATGCGGGTGATGTCCAGGTGGCGCAGCAGGGCCTCGGCGAAGGGCACGTCCTGGGCGTTCTTGACCTGGACGACCGCGTCCGCGTCCAGGCCGGTGACGGCCAGCCACTCCGTCACCAGCCGGGGCGAGTTGACCGGGTGCACCGCCAGGGCGTCCCCGGCCTCGTAGACCAGCGGGGTGTCGCTGTCCCGGGCGTCGAAGGTGAAGCGCCGGACCTCCTTGCCCGCACCGGGCAGGCTCAGCAGGCGGTTGCCGGTGAGGCGGGCGGTGGCGGGGACGGGACGGCCCGGCCGGAGAGCCGCCGGGGCGGCGGGGGCCTGCGCGGAGGCCGGGTCGGGTGCCGATCCGGGTTCCGGCCGCTCGGGGCTCTGCAACGCGGTGAGCACCTGGTCGAGCCAGGCTCCGGCCTCGGTCTCGTAGTCGGGTTCACAGTCGGTGCGCGGGGCCAGCCGTACCGCCGCCAGCTCCTCCATACGCCGGTCCAGGCGGCGGCCGTGGCCGCAGAAGTCGTCGTAGGAGGAGTCGCCGAAGGCCAGGACGGCGTAGCGCCTGCCCTCCAGGCGCGGGGCGTCGGGCGCGGCGAGGGCGTCCCAGAACCCCGTGCCGTTGTCGGGGGCGTCGCCGTCGCCGAAGGTGCTCGTGATCAGCAGCAGATCGGCGTCCGAGGGCAGGCCGGCGGGATCCGCCTCCTCCATGGGCAGGAGGGAGGCGGGGTGGCCGTCCGCGGTGAGCCGCTCGGCCGTGGCACTCGCGAACTCCTCGGCGTTGCCGGTCTGCGACGCCCAGAGGATCACGATCTGGCGGCGGGGCGCGGCCGGGGCGGCCGCTCCCGGGCGGGCGCCGGCACCGTACGCGGTCGAAGGTGCCGCCTCGGCCCTGGAGTACATCCCGGCCAGCACGCCGTTCACCCACAGGGCGTGCTCCGGGCTGAAGGGGGCGTCCGGCGGCAGCACCGGTACGCCCGCGGCGCCCGACGGAATGCCGGCCAGGAAGCCGGTCAGATACCGGCGTTCGTGTGCGGCCAGGACCGGCGGCGGTCCCGGCTCCAGCCCGAACGGAGGGGGAACGGACGCGGGGGCGAGGACGGCGGGAGGCGGGACCTCGCTGGACGCGGGGGCGGCGGGAGGCGGGACCTCGCTGGACGCGGGGGCGGCGGGAGGCGGGACCTCGCTGGACGGCTGGACCGTGGCCGCGGTTCCCACCGGCGCCGGGCCCCGCACCGTCACCGGGGTGGCCACCTTGGTCAGCGACACCGCACACACCTTGAACTCGGGCTGGAAGGAGAGCGGGTCGACGGCGTCGCTGGTCACCGCGTTGACGCTCAGGTACTCCCCGAACAGGTCGTTCCAGTGGAACGGCGCGAAACAGCAGCCGGGCCGCACCCGGTCGGTGACCACCGCGGGCAGCACGGCCCGCCCGCGGCGCGAGGCGACCTCCACCGAATCGCCCTCGACGACGCCCAGTTCGGCCGCGTCCTGCGGGTGCACCTCCACGAAGGGGCCGGGGTTGAGCTTGTTCAGCTTGGCCACCTTGCCGGTCTTCGTCAGCGTGTGCCACTGGTGCTGGAGACGGCCGGTGTTGAGCAGGTACGGGTAGTCGTCGTCGGGCATCTCCGCCGCCGGGATGTGCGGGCGGGCGTGGAACACGGCTCGGCCGGTCGCGGTCGGGAAGACCGGCGAGCCGTCCTCGCCGACGTACCGGACCGGGTTGCGGTCGGGGCCGTCGGCGCTCGCCGCCGGCCACTGCACGGGCGTCTCCCGCAGCCGCTCGTAGCCAGCACCGCGCAGGTCCCAGCCGGTCGCCGGGTTCCAGGCGCGCTTGATCTCCTCGAATACTTCCTCGGCGCTGTCGTACGCGAATCCCTTCTCGTACCCCATCGCGCGGGCCACGGCGGCGATGATCCGCCAGTCCGCCGTCGCCTCGCCGGGCGGGTCGACGGCCGGCCGGGCGAGGGTGAGGTTGCGCTCGCTGTTGATCAGGACGCCCTCGGTCTCGGTCCACAGCGCGCCGGGCAGGACGACATCGGCGTAGGCGTTGGTCTCCGTCTCGGCGAACACGTCCTGCGTGACGACGAACTCGGCGGCCTCCAGGCCCTCGATGACCGTCCTGCGGTTGGCGACGGAGGCGACCGGGTTGGTGCAGATGATCCAGCACGCCTTGATGTCCCCGTCGGCCATCTTCCGGAACATCTCGACCGTGCCCCTGCCGACGCCGTCGGCGCGCAGGGTGCCCGGCTCCAGCTCCCACAGTTCCTCGACGAAGGACCGGTCGGCGTCGACGAGGACGGAGCGCTGTCCGGGCAGGCCCGGCCCCATGTAGCCCATCTCCCGGCCGCCCATGGCGTTGGGCTGGCCGGTGAGGGAGAAGGGCCCGCTGCCGGGGCGGCAGATCGCGCCGGTGGCGAGGTGCAGGTTGACCAGGGCGTTGGTGTTCCAGGTGCCGTGGGTGGACTGGTTCAGGCCCATCGTCCAGCAGCTCGTCCACTCCCCCGCCTCGCCGATCAGGCGGGCCGCCTCCCGGATGTCCTCCTCCGGGATGCCGGTGGTCTCGGCGACGGCGGCGGGCGGGTGGTCGGCGAGGAATGCGGGCATAGCCTCCCAGCCCTCGGTGTGGGCGGCGATGAAGTCGGGGTCGGTGTGGCCGTTCTCGTGCAGCAGGTGCAGCAGCCCGTTGAGCAGCGCGAGGTCCGTGCCCGGCTTGATCTGCAGGAACAGGTCGGCCTTGTCGGCGGTGGCGGTGCGCCGGGGGTCGACGACGATCAGCCTGGCGCCCGCCGATTTCACCCGGTCCATCATCCGCAGGAAGAGGATGGGGTGGCAGTCGGCCATGTTGGAACCGATGACGAGGAAGACGTCGGCCTTGTCGAGGTCCTGGTACGAGCCGGGCGGCCCGTCCGCGCCCAGCGAGAGTTTGTAGCCGGTGCCCGCACTGGCCATGCACAGCCGGGAGTTGGACTCGATCTGGTTGGTCCGGACGAAGCCCTTGGCCAGCTTGTTCGCGAGGTACTGCGCCTCCAGGCTCATCTGCCCGGAGACGTAGAGGGCGACCGCGTCGGGCCCGTGCTCGTCGACGATCGCGCGCAGGCGGCGCGCGGTCTCGGCGACCGCGTCCGCCAGGGGCGCGGGCTGCGGCTCCTCGCCGCGGTCCGGCCGGACGAGGGCGGTGGTCAGCCGGCCCGGGGCGGCAAGCATGTCCGCGGTGGTCGCGCCCTTGGTGCACAGCCGGCCGAAGTTCGCCGGGTGCTCCTTGTCCCCGCTCGCCTTCAGGACCGTACGCCGCCCGTCCGGTCCCCTGCCGACGTCGAGGACCATGCCGCAGCCCACCCCGCAGTACGAGCAGACGGTCCGCACCTTCGTCGTGCCCTCACTGCGCGAGCCCGGCGCGGCCACGGGCGCCCCCCTTCTGCTCTGCTCGCCTGATCTCACCCTTCGCGACCGTACGAACCGCTCATTACGCGGGTGTCTCCGCACCCGATCACGAGGGGTTAAGCCCACCGCACAGGGCCGGGCGCGCGGATGTGAGCACGGGGCCGGGCGGGCCCGACATGAGCACCCGACCGGGCGGGCCCACGTGAGCACCCGATCCGGCGGGCCGATGTGAGCACCCGACTCGGCGGGCCGATGGGAGCACCGGACCGGGCTCACGGCGCCGCGGGCTCGGCACCGGCGTGGATCCCGGTCAGGCGCCGGCAGGCCGGTGGACGACGGTGATGTGGCGCTCGGGCCCGGGGGTTTCGAGTTCGTCGAGCACGGCGACGGCCAGGTCCTCGGCGCTGATCCACGACTGCCCGTCGGCGGTGGTGAGCAAGGTGTCGGTGCCGCGCCGGTAGCGGCCGGTCCGCTCACCCGGTTCGAGCCGGGCCGGCGGGCTCAGATAGACCCAGTCGGCACCGGCATGGGCCCGGCAGGTCCGCAACTGGGCCGTCCCGGCAGCGGCTACGGCCTTCACCTCGGCAGGCACGTACACGGGATTGTCGGCGACCGGCAGATCGCGGTCACCGGGGCTGCGCAGCGCACCGGCGCCGCCGACGACGAGGACGCGGATCCCACGCCGTGCGGCAGCGTCCAGCACCGTACGGGTGGCGCCGACCAGGAAGTCCCGGTCGGCCGGCACGGTCCGCACGGTCAGCACGACGGCGTCCGCGGCACCGTGCGAGGCGGAGCCAGCGAGCGCCTCGCCCACGGCATGCGCGTCGTTCACATCGACCGCGACCGATGTCACGTCCGGGTCCCCGCCCGCGGGCCTCCGGGACATGGCGAGCACCTGGTGTCCGCGTGCACCGGCCTCGGTGATCACCCGGCTGCCGACCATCCCGGTGGCACCGAGCACGGCGATCGTCATGCCGGCTCCCGGTCGATGTGCCCCCGCCGAGTGTGCCCCCATCGGACCTGCCCCCGTCGAGCGTGTCTTCTGCGAGCCCGTCCCCTTCGGGTCTGTCTTCTTCGAACCTGTCTTCTTCGAGTCCGTCTTCATCGAATCCGTCCTTCTCAAGTCTGGCGTCCGCGGACCTGGCCCTCGCGGACCTCGTCTTCCCGGGTCACGGCTTCTCGCATCTCCTCTCCTCCGGTCTCGTCTCCTCCCCTCTCGTTCTCCTGGCTGCGGCCTCGGCTGCGGTCCCGGCTGTGTTCTCCCGTTCTCCCGCCTGTCTGCCGCGCGCGATGCGGCCCGGCCGGCGCGGAGGTCCGAGCTGGGCGGCGAGCAGGGCGGCCAGGGCCAGGACGAAGCCGAGGGTCTGGAGCAGGCTCAGCGATTCACCCAGCACGACGCCGATGGCGGTCGCGACCAGCGGAGACAACAGCACCAGGGGTGCGGACGCGCCGACCGGCAGCTGTCCGATCCCGCGGAACCACAGGGTGTAGGCGATCAGCCCGCCCATGCTGCCGAGCCACAGGTAGCCGCCGGCGGCTCCGGCGTCGATCCGCTGCGGCACCCCTTCGAAGGCGAGCGTGAGCGGGAGCAGCAGCAGGCCGCCGACCGTCAGTTGCCAGCCGGCCAGGGTGAGCGGGCCGACCCCTGCCGGTCGGCCCCAGCGCTTGGTGAGGACGACCCCGCCGGCCATGGTGGCCGTGTGGCCGAGGCCGGCGAGCACCCCGACGGTGTCCAGGTGGGCCCGCGGGCCGAGCACGACGAGTCCGACGCCGATCACGCCGGTCACACCCCAGGCCAGTCGCCAGGCGGTCGGCCGGTCGCGGAGCACCGCGACGGCCAGGCCTGCGACCAGCAGTGGCTGGGCGGCGCCGAGGGTGGCGGCGACGCCGCCGGGAAGTCGTTCGGCCGCCAGGAACAGCAGGGGCATCCCGCCGATGTTGAGCACGCCGAGGACGGCGGCCTTCCACCACCAGTCCGCGCGTGGGAGCACCCGGGTGAGCGCCAGTGCCAGCAGCCCGGCGGGCAGGGCGCGCATCAGCCCGGCGAACAGCGGGTGCCCGGGCGGGAGCAGCCGCGTGGTCACGACGTAGGTGGTGCCCCAGGAGGCGGGAGCGAGTGCGGTCAGTGCGACGGTCGCCGCCTGCTGCACGTACGAGGTCCGTGACAGGCCCGACGACCGCTCGGTCGGGGAGTGCATGCGTTGAAGTGTCCGCAGCTCCCGTCATGAATCCAACGCATGCTTGTCATCCCAGCCATGAAGCAGAACGATGGATGTGTGGACCTCCAGCAGATGCGCTACGTCGTCGCCGTCGCCGAGACACGCAATTTCACCCGCGCCGCGGAGCGCTGCTCCGTGGTGCAGTCGTCGCTCAGTCACCGGATCGCCGGACTGGAACGGGAGCTGGGCGTCAAGCTGTTCGCCCGGTCCAGCCGCCGCGTCGAGCTGACCAGCGCCGGAGCGGCGTTCGTGGCCGGGGCGCGCGAGTGCCTGGCCGCTGCCGACCGCGCGGCCGCCGACGCCGTTGCCGCGACCGGCGTGGTGCGCGGCCGGCTCGCGGTCGGCGTGATCGTGACGACGGCTGCCGTCGACGTACCCGAACTGCTGCAGCGGTATCGCGCCCAGCACCCGGGCGTCCGCGTCGCCCTGCGTTCCGGACGCAGTGACGACCTGGTGGCGGCGATCCGCGACGGCGACCTCGACATCGCCTTCCTCGGCCTGCCGGAGAACGAACCGCCCTTGGGTGTCGACACCGTCGTGCTCGATCACGACGAGCACGTCCTGGTGGTGCCGGCCGGGCACCGGCTGGCGGGTGCCTCCCGGGTCACGCTGGACGAGATCGCCGGGGAGACATTCGTGGACTTCGTGTCCGGGACACCCGCTCGCGCCCAGTCCGATCAGGCGTTCGCCGCCGCGGGCCTGGTCCGCGACGTCGCGTACGAGGCCGGTGTCGTCGAGCTGATCACCCGGCTGATCGCGCGCGGGCTCGGCATCGCGCTGCTGCCGTCGGCGTTCATCCGGCCGCTGGCGGCCGGGGACCACGAACTGGCGCTGGTCCCGGTGACCGGCGGGCCGCGCCGCGTGGAGTATCTGGCGTGGGGCCGGTTCAACCCGAGCCCCGCCACCCGGGCGATGCTCGACGTCCTCGGGGTCCGGCCGCCGTCAGCGGCGCCCCGGCCGGGTACTGCGTGACCCGTGCCTTCGCGCGCACGCGGTGACCGGCCTGCGCCCGCAGGTCATTCGGGTGCGATGGAGAAGCTGCGCCACAGGCCGGTGGACCTGACCACCTCGTCCGACGACTGCATGCTCAGGTAGATGCTCGTCCCGCCCGGCGGCGCCGTGCAGTCGGGTGTGGTGTACAGGAGGATGCTGCTCTGCGTGTAGTTGTCGACGTGGGTCACGCCCTCGCTGAAGGGGTGGCACCCGTGGACCGACGGGTTCGTGATGCTCTCCACCAGTCTGACACCGCTGTGCGCGGTGATCTGGCCTCCCGCCTGATCCTGGCAGGCGGCGAGGACTATGCCGAGCAACGCGATACCGGTGAGCGTGGCCAGCGGCCGTGAAGCACGCATCGGGCCTCCTGTGCCGGGACGGGAGCCTGGAACGTCCTTTCGCCACCACTATCCGCCAAAAGGGGCGGGCACGCCCGGCGGAGGACGACCGCCCACGGCCCACACGAGAGGGCACGGTCACCTCCTCACCGGATCAGCTCTCGCCGTCGGCCCCCGAGCCCCGCAGGTCGGCGTCGGTGAGGCCCTCCAGCTCGCCACGGGTGTCCAGCCGGTAGAGCAGGGCGACCGCGGGGATGACGAACACCAGGGCGACGAACGTGACGAACGCCAGCCAGCGCAGCGTGGTGTGCGCGCCTGCGCCCTGGGCGACGGTCAGCGAGGTCGGGACGAGGTAGGGGCGCTGCGCCATGCCCCAGGCGATGACGGCCGACGCCACCACGCCGACCGCGCTCACCCGGGCCCAGGCTCCGGAGGGGCGCATCAGCAGCCATGCCGTGGCGAGCGTGGCCAGCACGGCCACGACGACGAAGACGAGCCCCACGCCGTGGGTGAGCCCGTGCCACACATGAGGCGCGTCCCCGTGGGTGACGACCAGCGTGATCACGGCGAGGACGGCGACGGCGGCGAGGGCGCCCAGGGCCCGCCGCCGGAAGTGGCCGTCCAGGTCGGGCACGGCGAAGCGGCGGGCGTCCGCGGCGAGGAAGACGGCGCCGAGCAGTGCCGTGGCCGCGACGGCGAGCAGTCCGAAGAGCACGGATGTGGGGTTGGCCCAGGCGTCCGTCGACGCCGTCGCGCTCGCCGTCACCCGGCCCGAGGCCACTCCCCCGGCCGCGGCGCCCAGGAAGAACGGCGTCAGCAGCGAGGAGATCGCGAAGACCGCTCCGTACAGGCGTCGGCCGGCCAGCCGCCGTGCCGGTTTGCGCAGGGCGAAGCCGGCGCCGCGCAGGACGATGCCCACGGCGGCCAGTGCCAGGGGCAGCCACATCGCCGTGAACACCCGCTGGAAGAGGACGGGGAAGCCCGTCCACATGATGACCAGGACGAAGATCAGCCAGACGTTGTTGACCTCCCAGACGGGCTCCATGGCGTGGTCGATCAGCCATCGCGGACGCTTGCCGCGTTCCGCTCCGCCCGCGGTCAGGTCCCAGAAGCCGGCTCCGTAGTCGGTTCCGCCGGCGCAGGCGTAGGCGGCGATCGCGAGCAGCAGGACGACGGCGATGACCCCGGCGATCACGGCCTGCTCCCGGCGGAGCGCGGCCCGTACGGTGTGTCCGTCTCCGGGGTGTCCGTCTCCGGGGTCTCCTTCGGTGCCTCCGGACCGCCCGTCCTGTCGGCCTGCCGCCAGCGGGAGCGCATCTTCAGCAGGATCACCAGGAACGACCCGAACACGAAGACGTACACCGCGACGACCAGCCCGAACATGATCCACAGGCTGGTGGAGCGCGTCGCCGTCACCGCCTCCGCGACCCGCATGTTCTGGTAGACGATCCACGGCTGGCGGCCCACCTCGGTGGTGATCCAGCCGCATTCGACGGCCAGGACGGAGGCCACGCCCGCGCACGCCGCGGCGCGGTAGAACCAGGGGGAGGCGGGCAGTCGGCGGCGGCGCAGCCACACCAGGGCGTACCAGAGCGCGAGCAGGAGCAGCAGGGAGCCGAGGCCGACCATCGCGTCGAACGCGAAGTGCGTGATGGTCGCCTGGGTTGCGGTCGGCCGGTCGTCGGCCGGCACCGAGGTCAGACCGGTCACCTTGGTGTCCGGCCGGAAGCCGGCCAGGATGGAGTCGAGCTGCGGGATCTTGATGCCGCCGGAGATGGTCCCGTTCGGGTGCAGCCGGCCGAACAGGTACTCGGGCACATGGGTGTCGGTCTTCCAGACGATCTCCATCGCGGCGAACTTCACCGGCTGCTTGTGGAACACCTGCCGGGCGATGGAGTCGCCCAGCATGAACTGCAGCGGCGTGCACACCGCGGCGAGCGTGAAGGGGATCGTGAAACCGAGCCGGTGGTAGCGGTCGCGGCGGCCGCGCAGCCAGCCCATGGCGTAGACGCCCGCCGTGACGTAGCCCGCCGTGACGAACATCGCCATGACGAAGTGCCAGTACTCCGGGCCGAACATGGGCGTGAAGATCGCCTTGCGGACGTTCACGTCCATGGGATTGCCCGCGGCGTCGAGGGTGAAGCCCCGGGGCGTGTTCATCCACGAGTTGGCGGCCAGGATCCCGAAGGCACCGAGCAGGGCGACGAGGGGAAGCGGCAGCGCGAGCAGGAAGTGGGCGCGGGAGGGAAGTCTGCGCCAGCCGTAGAGATAGATGGCGATGAGGACGGCTTCCAGGAAGAACGCCCACGCCTCCACCCCGAAACCGAGGCCGAAGACATCGCCCCAGCGGCCCATCATGCCCGGCCACAGCAGCCCGAACTCGAAGGAGAGCACGGTGCCGGTGACGACGCCGATGGCGAACTGGACGGCCATCACGGCCGACCACCGCCGGGCCAGGAGCAGGGCGGTCGCATCGCCGCGGCGCAGGCCGTGGCTGTGCATGATCAGGGTGATCAGCGGCAGCGCCACGCCCAGCGGCACCAGGATGATGTGGGACGCAAGGGTGAAGGCCATCAGCGATCTGGCCGGAAGCATCTGCGCGGGCGCGGGCGCAGGTGCCAGCGCCGCCATCACGGTGTGCATACGGGTCTCCCCGGGGCCGACGCGAGTGGGTGGGGTCAGCCGCCGGTGGCGAAGCCGGGGAAGAGCGTCATGCCGCCGTCGACGTAGAGGGTGGCTCCCACGACGTAGTCCATGAGGTCGGAGGCGAGGCCGACGACGGCGTGGGCGATGTCGTCGGGCTCACCGACCCGGTCGTAGGGGATCAGCCGCAGGAGATCCCGCTCCGCCTCGGGCGTCTCCCAGGCGTCGCGGTTGATGGGGGTCTTGATGGCTCCGGGGGCGACCGCGTTCACACGGATCTTCTTCGGGGCGAGCTCCTGGGCGAGGGTCTCCATCATCATCTGGACGCCGCCCTTGGACGAGGCGTAGTTGACGTGACCGGCCCACGGGATGATCTGGTGCACGGAACTCATGCAGATGATCTTCCCGGCGGCGCGGGACACCTCCGGGACGACTCCGCGGCGCAGGAACTCCTTGGTCGCCTCACGGGCGCACAGGAACTGCCCGGTGAGGTTGACGTCCAGGACCTTCCGCCACTGGGCGAGAGTCATCTCGGTGAACGGGGCGTCCCGCTGCAGTCCGGCGTTGGCGACCAGGATGTCGATGGTGCCGAACTCCTGGACCATCCGGTCCGTCATGGCGACGACCTGGTCCTCGTCGGAGACGTCCGCCTCGTAGGCCGCGGACCGCACTCCGAAGGCGGTGATCTCCTCGACCACCTGCTCGGCGTCCTCCCGGCCGGCCACGTAGTTCACCACGACGTCGGCCCCGGCCCGGCCCAGGGCGACGGCAGTCGCCCGGCCGATTCCGGAGTTCGCGCCGGTGACCAGTGCCTTCTGGCCCTTCAGCAGATGTGCGGGGATCACGCCCTGCGGTGCGCCCTGGGTGGAACTCACGATGCCCTGCTCCTCCACTACGTGCCCGTCCGGCCGGGCCCGGGGCCCGGGGTTCGGGCTTCAGACAAGCACCGGGGAGGGGCGGCGGCATGCCGGGGCGGACGGTGTTGCGCTGCCCGGCCGAGGATCTTCGCCCGGTCGGGGGCGGGGCGCGGGACCGGGCGGAGGCGGGACGGCGGGCGGCGGGCGGCGGGCGGCGGGTCAGCCCAGCCGCTCCACCAGGTGGTCGCCCACGCGCAGGGCGTTCGCGATGGCCGTCAGGGACGGATTGACCGCGCCGATGCTCGGGAAGAAGCTCGTGTCGACGACGTAGAGGTTGTCCAGGTCGTGGGCCTTGCAGTTGACGTCCAGGGCCGAGGTCGCCGGGTCGGTCCCGAAGCGCACCGTGCCGGCCTGGTGGGCGGTAGCGCCGATCGGCATGCCCTTGTGCAGGTAGATGCTGCGGGACAGCAGCTTGTGCTCGTGCATGCCGAGATGACCGAGCATGTGCTGCAGCTTGTGCCGCAGGCGCTCCAGACCGGCGATGTTGTTCGTCTCGTCGAGCGTGAGCCGGATGCGGCCGTCGCTCTCCAGGGTCACCCGGTTGTCCGGCTGCGGCAGGTCCTCTCCGCACAGCCAGAAGTCGACGGCGTGATGGGCCAGCACCTCGAAGGGCATGTCCGGTGCCACCGCTCCGGCCCAGCGCGGGGCCTGGCCGTGGATCTGCTCGGCGTCCGACTTGCCGAGCATCTGGATCCCGCCCAGGGGGTAGTCCCAGTCGTCCGCGCCCAGGTACCAGTCGTGCAGGGCGAGCGTCTTCTGGAACTGGGTGTCGTTGGGCTCCTTCGAAACGGCCATCAGCGCAAGGTTGTTGTGCCGCATGTAGTGGCGGCCGACGACGTCCGAGCTGTTCGCCAGTCCGCGCGGATGCCGGTCGCCGGCGGAAGCGAGCAGCAGGGCGGCGGAGTTGACCGCCCCGCAGGCCACGACCACGATGTCGGCCGAGAAGCGGGCCTCCTCCTCGCCGGGGAGCCGGGCGACGACCGTGGTGACGCTGCGGCCGGAGGGGTCGGTCTCCAGCCTCGTCACATGGGCGTTGGTGAGCAGTTCGACATTGGGGTGCCGCAGCGCCGGCTCCACGCAGATGACCTGGGCGTCGGACTTGCCGCGGACCAGGCAGGGGAAGCCGTCCACCCGGTTGCAGCGGATGCAGACGCTGGAGTGGGTGGCCCGGCCGTGCTCGTCCTGGGTGAGGTCGACGCCGATCGGCAGGTGGAAGGGGTGCAGTCCCTGCTTCTCCAGGTCCTGGCTCAACTGCTCGATGCGCGGCTCGTGTTCGACCGGCGGATAGGCGTACTGCTCGCTGTACGGCCCCTCCCAGGGATCCTCGCCGTGCCGGCCGTGCACCAGGTAGAGGTGCTCCGCCTGGGTGTAGTACGGCTCCAGGTCCTCGTAGCCGATGGGCCAGGCGGGCGAGATGCCGTCGTGGTGGCGCAGTGCGCCGAAGTCCTGCGGGCGCAGCCGGAACAGCGCCGCGCCGTAGAACTTGGTGTTGCCGCCGACGTAGTAGTTCACCTCGGGCGGGAACTCGTTGCCGTGCCGGTCGAGCCAGAACTCCGGGGCGCGGTACTTGCCCTTGACGAACACCGCCGTCGAGTCCCAGTTGTCGCGTTCGCGCCGCAGGTAGTCCCCGCGTTCGAGGACGAGCACGCGTTTGCCGGACGGGGCGAGGCGGTGGGCGAGCGTGCCGCCCCCTGCCCCGGTGCCGATGACGATGACGTCGTAAGGGGGCAGGGAATCCACGGCAACCACCGTCCTTGCTCGTGCGGTCCGCGGCCGTTGCTGGCTCTCCCCCCTTCGAACGTACGCGCCCCGCGGCCGCGCGGCACCTGGAGCGTTCCCCGCACCGGCACGGTCGCGGAACGGCGGTGACGAAACGAGGGTCACAGAACAGGGGTCGCGGAACGGGGGTCACAGAACGGCGATCGGGTTCACCGGGGAGCCGGTCGCCGCAGGAAGCCGCAAGGGGGCCACCACGCACAGGAAGTGCCAGCGGCCCTGCTGTTCGCACACCGGCACCAGGTCCTCGAAGTCCAGCCAGTCCAGCAGATGCAGTCCCAGGGCGTTGACCGCCAGCACGTGCACGGGAAACGGGACCTCGGCCACCGCGCTGGGCGCCGCGTCGCTGTTGCCGTCCGAGCCCAGGACGGACACGCGCCGCTCGGCCGCAAAGCGCATCGCCGTCGGGTGCAGACCCGCCCGCACCCGGGTCACGTCCCACGCGCCGAGTCTTCGGCGCCTGAGACGGTGTCCCACGCGCACGAACAGCAGGTCGCCCGGCCCGACCCTCGTCCGCTGGGCGGTCTCGGCCGCGACGAGGTCCTCGGCCGTCACCTGATCGCCGGGGTCGAGCCACGGCACACCGCGCAGCCGCGGGATGTCGAGCAGGACACCGCGGCCGACGATGCCGTCGCGCACCAGGTCGAGCGTGAGCGCGCCGGCGCCGTCCGGCGTCACGGTGCTCGCCGGGACGCCGCCGTACAGCTCGCCGTCGAACATCACATGGCACAGCGCGTCGAGATGGCTGTCGACGTCCCCGTGCACGTTCATCGCGAACCGGTCGCGGGCGAACGCAAGCCCGTGCCCGGCGGTCTCCTCCCGGTGCGTCGGTGCCGTCATCGTGTGGGAAGCGGGCTCGGGATCGTCGGGACCGGCCCGGGTCTCGACGGGCGCGGCCAGCGACACGGTGCGTCCGCACCGGACCTCGGCGGCGGCCGCCGTCACCCGCTCGGGTGTGAGGAGGTCCAGCGCGCCACGCCGGTGCTCGCCGGCGTCCGCGGCCTGGTTCCGCAGGCGCCGGTACAGGTCCCGGAAGGCGGCTTCGGACAGGGCGTGCGATGCCGCCGGACGCGCGGGCACGGGCTGTGGGTGCGGCTGCGGGTGCGAGGTCACCGGGTACTCCTCCTCGTCCGGTCCCTCCCTCCCGTTCATTGCAGCACCCGGCCGAAGGCCCCGCATGCGCGGGTGGCTCGGCGTGCAGGCCACGGCGGCGGCGCCTTCACTGGGGAGGGAAAAGGCCGGACGGCTCAGGACTCGCTGGAGGTGCGGTATGGCAGGGCACAGGACACGGGGGGCGGCAGGGGCGGCTTTGGCCGTGGTCGTCGCGGTCGCGGCGGGAGGGTGCTCCGGCAGTTCCGGAAACTCTTCCGGCGCCGCCAGCAAGGCGGCTTCGGCGGCGTCCTCGGCCGCCGCGTCCCTCGCCTCCAAGGGAGCCGACGCGCTGGCCTCGGCGTCGGCGCAGGCCAAGAGCAAGCTCGACGAGGTCAAGAACGGCGTGAAGGCCAAGGACGACGTGACGCTCGGCACCGTCGCCATCGGCGGCGACGGCAAGGCGACGGCCAAGGTGACCGCCAAGAACACCGCCGATGCCGCCAAGTCCTTCGCCGTCCAGGTCAATTTCACGGACAAGAGCGGCAATCTGCTGGACGTGACCGTGGTGACCGTCAAGGACGTGGCCGCGGGCGCCTCCGGCGAAGGCACGGCCACCAGCAACCGCAAGCTGACCGGGGACGTGCACGCGGCGGTCGGCTCGGCCCTGCGCTACTGACCGCGACCGCCCGGGCGCCGACGAGGCGCACGACACCCCGCAGGCCCGGCGCGACTGCCGCAGCCGCCCGTGCAGGGCGGGGCGGTACAGGGCCGGGCCGTACAGGGCCGCCGTACAGGGCCGGGCCGGCCGGGCCCCGGGCTGACACGGCGGGCTGTACAGGGCAGGCTGCGCAGGCCGCGCTGTGCAAGGCCGCTGTGCAAGGAGACGAAGAGGGGCGACGCCCGCAAGCACGCGGCCGGGCGTCGCCGCGCCCAGGGTGCCCGTGCCGCACGCCGCGCACCCGCACCCGCACCCGCACCCGCACCCGCACCCGCACCGACCGTCGGTGTACCCGCCCCGCGTGTCGGTGTACCCGCACCGCACGACAGCGCACCCCCGCCGACCCTCGACACACCCACACCACCATCGGCGCACCCCCGGCCGACCCTCGACGCGCCCGCACCGCACGCCGCACCCGCCCCGCACGCCGACGCACCCCCGCTGCCCACGTCAGGCGTCGCTGCGCAGCAGCCGGTATGCCGCCCCCGCCAGCGCGAGTGCCGTCCAGCCCAGGAAGACCAGCAGGCCGGCCAGGGGGGCGAGGGTGGTGGAGTCGTGGGTCAGGGCGAACATCGCCTGACCCGCGTTGCTCGGCAGGTAGGGGCCGATGTCGTCGTGCCAGGAGCTGGGCAGGAGCGAGACCAGGCCGGGGATGAGCATCAGGGTGGCGACCAGGAGCGAGATGCCTGCGGCCACCGAGCGCAGCAGCGCACCGAGCGCGATGCCGATCACGCCGACCAGGCCGAGGTAGAGCCCGGCGCCCAGCAGGCTGCGGACGACCCCGGCGTGGGTCAGGCCCAGCGCGGCGGGGGTGCCGGCGACGATCCCGCTGCCGGCCAGGAAGGCGGCGAACGAGCCGAGGGTGCCGACGACCAGCGCGACCAGCCCGAACACGGCCGCCTTGGACCACAGGACGGGCAGCCGGCGCGGTACGGCAGCGAGCGTGGAGCGGATCATGCCGGTGGAGTACTCCCCCGCCATGACCAGCACACCGAGGACCCCGAGGGCCAGTTGGGCGAAGTTGGTGCCGAAGAGGGACAGGCTCACGGCCGTCGCGCGGGCGAAGTCCCGGTCCATGCGGGGGGTGCCGAACATGAACTTGTAGCGGCTCGCGGCGATCAGCCCGAAGGCGAGGAGGAACAGCAGACCGAGGCCCAGGGTGATCCAGGTCGAGCGCAGCGACCACAGCTTGGCCCACTCGGAGAACAGCACGCGCCGTCCGGTCACCCGGTAGTCGGGGCGTGCGGGGGGTGCGGTGCGGGACGGTTCGGCGGTGGCGGCAAGGGTGCTCATGCGGTCCTCCCGGCGGTCTCGGGGATCTCGATGCCGGTCGTGGAGCCGTGGTACTCCACGGCGTCCCGGGTCAGGTCCATGAAGGCCTCCTCCAGGGAGACGGTCCGCGCGGTCAGCTCGAACAGGGCGATCCCGTGCTCGGCGGCCTTCAGCCCGATCTCGCGGGCGCTCACCCCGGTCACCTGCAGTTCCTCGGAGCCGACGCGGCCGGTGATGGCGACGCCCGGCCCGGCCAGCACGTCCCGCAGCCGCGTCGGGTCCTGGGTGGCCACCTTCACCGTGTCGCCGCCCGCCTCGCGGACCAGGTCGCGCACGGTGGTGTCGGCCAGCAGCCGTCCCCGGCCCACGACGATCAGGCGGTCCGCCACCAGCGCCACCTCGCTCATCAGGTGGGAGGAGACGAACACCGTCCGGCCCTCCGCCGCGAGCGAGGTCAGCAGGGTGCGGATCCAGCGCACGCCCTCCGGGTCCAGGCCGTTGACCGGCTCGTCCAGCATCACCGTCTGCGGATCGCCGAGCAGCGCCGCCGCGATGCCGAGCCGCTGGCCCATGCCGAGGGAGAAGGCGCCGGCCCGCTTGCGCGCCACGCTGCCGAGACCGGCCAGCTCGATGACCTCCTCGACCCGGCGGCACGGGATGCCGTGGGTGAGGGCGAGGGCCCGCAGGTGGTTGTGGGCCGTGCGGCCCGGGTGGACGGACCTGGCCTCCAGGAGTGCCCCGACCTCCTGGAGGGGTGCCCGGTGGCGGGCGTAGCGGCGGCCGTTGACGGTGACGGTGCCGCTGGTCGGGGCGTCGAGGCCGACAACCATCCGCATGGTGGTGGACTTGCCCGCGCCGTTGGGCCCCAGGAAGCCGGTCACCGTGCCCGGCTCCACGGTGAAGTCCAGCGCGTCGACGGCCGTCTTCTCCCCGTATCTCTTGGTCAGCTGCCGTGCCTCGATCATGGGCGCTCTTTCTCTCGGACCAGGGCGTGCGTCGCGTCCGACGCCTCATCCGCAACGCTATGGCCCGAATCGCCCCGATTCCGTGATACCGAGGGCTGAACGGGGGCCCCACGAGTGACAGCGCGGCACGACGGCGCCGCGGAGCGACTCGGTCCAGCCGCCGAACGGCTCGGTCCAGCCGCCGAGCGGGCTCAGTCCAGCTGCAGCCGGTCCGCCAGCCCCGCCACGGTGAACGCCCTCACCACGTCCTGCCGCGTCTCGGTGAAGTGGGCCCAGCTGTCACAGTGGGCCGGGACCACCCGGCGGGCGTCCAGGAGCTGTGCGGCCCTCACGGTTCCGGCGCCGTCGAGGACGAGCAGGGCGTCGTCGAGGACGGGCATGCGGGGCGCACCGGCGAAGAGGACGGCGGTGTCGACGGGCGCGTACCGGTCGGCGATCTCCTGGACCAGCTCCAGGGAGGCGTTGTCGCCGCTCACGTAGACGCTCGGCAGGTCGGCGGAGGTCAGGACGAAGCCGGTGACCTCGCCCACGATCGGCTCGGAACCCTTGGGCCCGTGCAGGGCGGGCGCGGCGGTGACGGTGACGGTGCCGCCGTCGGGGCGGGGCAGCTCGGCGGACTCCCAGGGCGCGAGGGCCCGGGTGGTGCCGCCGAGGCGGCCGGCTGCGCTCGCGGTGGTGAAGGTGCGGGGCACCTCGGCGAGCAGGGCGCGGCCCGAGTGGTCGAGGTTGTCGGCGTGCTGGTCGTGCGAGAGCAGGACGACGTCGACGGGGCCCAGCTCGGTCCGGCCGATCCGGGGCGGGGCGGTCTTGACCAGGGTCCGGCCGCTGGGCGAGGGGTAGTCGCCGGGATCGTCGAAGGTCGGGTCGGTGAGGAAGCGGAGCCCGCCGTACTCGATGAGGACGGTCGGGCCGCCGAGGACGCGGACGGGTATCTGCTCGTTCGTGGCGTCGGGGGTCGGACCGGCAGCGGCCATGATCAGCACCTCACAGCATCGTCTCACGGATGATTAATGGTCTATCCGTGAAGGGACGTTAGCCCTTCCTCACGGATGGATGCAAGACGTACCATGAGATTCATGACTGGGAGCGTGACAGGCGAGCAGACGCCACCGCCCGCGCCGGGCGCGGAGCAGTACCCGTCCCTCGACCTCGCCAACAGCGCGGTCGCCCTGCCCGGCGGCCACCGCGCCGACCTGCTCGGCACGCCCGCGGCGGCGGACCGGTGGCTCGTGGAGCACGATCTGGCCCCGGCCGGCGCGGACCTCCAGGAGACCTGCGCGGCCCGGCTGCGGTCGCTGCGCGAGGAGATCCGCTCCCTGCTCGCCTCCCGGATCGAGGGCCGCCCCGCCCCGGGCAGCGCCCTGAACGCCGTCAACGAGGCGCTCACCCGCGCCCCTGCGGCCGCCCTGCTGCACTGGCACCCCGAGCGCGGCCTGTACCGGGCGGGATCCCACCCCACCACACAGATCGTGGAGCACGCCCTGGCGGCCCTCGCCGCCGACGCCGCGGACCTGCTCACCGGCACCGATGCCGACCGCCTCACCGCCTGCGGCTCCACCCCGTGCAACCGCTACCTGCTCCGGCACGGCCGCCGCCACTGGTGCTCCACCCGCTGCGGCGACCGCGCCCGCGCGGCCCGCGCCTACGCCCGCCGCGCGGCGCAGCCGCCCACCGAGTAGGCGCCGAGCGCCCCGAAGGGGCGCGGGGAACTGCGCGACCGGCCACGACGGCGCCGCAGACGCCCGACCGCACAGCGCGGCACATCCGGCGGCGCGTACCTGGCGGACCGGCACATCGGCGGACCGGCGGACCGGCGGACCGGCGGACCGGCGGATGATGCGCCGGGGCGGTTCGCCGAGCAGCCCTGACCGGTGAGCAGCGCACCGGCGGCTGAGGTCATGGGCCGTGGGCGCCGTTCACAAGTACGTCGCTCGGCCCGGCCGCCAGCGTGCCGCGCACGGCCGCATTCGCATCCTCGGCCATCATGGAGCGGCCCCGTCCGGAGTCCCGCCCGGCGGGCCGGACGTCGTCGGCGTCGACGAGCCCGGAGACACCCTCCATGTCCACGCCGCCGCAGATCCGCACGGCACCGACCCCAACCCGACCCTACGTATTGTAGGTTCCCAACCGCCAACGGCCACACGTCTGTTCAACGGGGGACACCATGCAGGACACCGAAACGGAGCCGAGCCCATCGGCGGACCTCGGCCCACGCAGTCTCGGCCCGACGCTGACCCTGCTGATCGTCAGCCTGGTCGTCGCCGCGGTCGGCGTCTACGAGCTGTGCGGCTTCGGACTGCACAGCCTCGACCGGCGCCCGCATCTGTTCAGCGACGGCCTCGCCACCGGCGGGGTGATCGTCGCCGCGGTGGCGGCCGGGGCGGCGGTGGGCAACCTGGCCTGGCTGCTGGCGGCCGCCCGGCGCAGCGCACAGGGCTCGGGATGAGAACCTGTGCACCGGGTATGCGCAAGCCCATGCCCCCGCTACCCTACGAGCTGTAGGGTCAGTGTTGCCCCGTCCCCTCCTCCCAAGGTGCCCGTCACCATGCCCGCGAGTCAGTCGATGCCCGCACGTCGCTCGACACCGATCACCCCACAGGTCCCCGCTCAGCGAAGGCCGCGCCTCTCCATCCCCACCCTGCCGTCCGGCGACAGCAGACTGCGGGGGCGCGCTGCGGCGGCCACCGTCTGGTACCTGCGGCTGCAGGCCGTGCTCAACATCGTCGCCGTCCTCTCGCTGCCGTTCCGCGAGGAGGTGCACGAGCACAACGCGGGCGAGTTCTTCACCCCGTACCTGGCCACCGCCGGCCTCGTCTCCGCGGCGCTCGCCCTGTTCCTCGCGGTGGTGATGCGCCGCCGCAAGCGCGCCGCCTGGGTCTTCAACCTCCTGCTCGCCGGCCCTCTGTTCAGCCTCTACGTCGTCGCCCTGACCCGCGCCCCCTACCGCGAGCACGTCTTCAACTGGCTCTCCGCGGCCCTGACCGGCCTGTTCGTGGCGGCCCTGCTGATCGGCCGACGCGAGTTCGACGCCATCGGCGACCGCTCCAACCCGCGCCTCGCGCTCGCCGTCGGCGCGGGCGGCACGCTGGTCAGCGGCACGCTCGGCACGCTGCTGGTGCACGCGACGAACACACTGCCCGGCGCCACCCTCAAGGACGAGATCGCCTACACCGTGCTGCGGGGTGTCAGCGTCGGCCCGCTCGCCGACCGGGTCGACGCCGTCCACGCCCCCCGCTGGGCGGACGTGATCGTCAACGTCCTGATCGCCGCGACCTTCCTCCTGGTGCTGTACGCCTGCTTCCGCGCCCCCCGCGGCGAGAGCCTGCTCGCCGAGGAGGACGAGCAGCAGCTGCGCCGCCTCCTCGACAAGCACGGCGAACGCGACTCCCTCGGCTACTTCGCGCTGCGCCGCGACAAGGCCGTCATCTTCTCCCCCAGCGGCAAGGCGGCCGTCACCTACCGCGTCGTCGGCGGCGTCAGCCTGGCCTCCGGCGACCCGATCGGCGACCCCGAGGCCTGGCCCGGCGCCATCGACGCCTGGCTGGCCGAGGCCCGTCGGCACGCCTGGACCCCGGCCGTCATGGGCGCGAGCGAGGAGGCGGGCACGGTCTACGCCCGCCACGGCCTGGACGCCCTGGAACTCGGCGACGAGGCGATCGTCGACCTCGCCGACTTCACCCTCGAGGGCCGGGCGATGCGCGTCGTCCGCCAGGCCCACAACCGCGTCCGCCGGGCCGGCTACACGGTCCGCATCCGCCGCCACGAGGACATCCCCGACGAGGAGATGGCCCTGCTCATCGACCGCGCCGACCACTGGCGCGACGGCACCACCGAGCGCGGCTTCTCCATGGCCCTGGGACGCCTCGGCGACGCCGACGACGGCCGCTGCGTGATGCTGGAGTGCCTGGACGCCGACGATGTGCCGCGTGCCCTGCTCAGCTTCGTCCCGTGGGGCGAGCACGGCCTGTCCCTGGACCTGATGCGCCGCGACCGCGACTGCGAGAACGGCCTGATGGAGTACATGGTCGTGGAGCTGCTCCTGCAGGGCGAGAAGCTCGGCGTACGGCGGGTGTCGCTGAACTTCGCCATGTTCCGCTCGGTGTTCGAACGCGGCACCCGCCTCGGCGCCGGCCCGGTCCTGCGCCTGTGGCGCTCGATCCTCACCTTCTTCTCACGCTGGTGGCAGATCGAGTCCCTCTACCGCGCCAACGCCAAGTACCGCCCGGTGTGGGAGCCCCGCTTCCTGCTCTTCGCCAAGAGCAGCGACATCCCCCGCATCGGCCTGGCCAGCGCCCGCGCGGAGGGCTTCCTCGCCCCGCCCACCCTGCCCGCGTTCACCCGCCGCCGGCAGCCGGCCGCCCCGGAGGTCACTTCACCCCGGTAGACCGCAGCACGGTGAGCGCCAGCGTCCGAGCCACCTCCATCACCTCGGGCACGGACACGCACTCCCGCGGGCTGTGCGCCACCCGCACGTCCCCGGGCCCGTACTGCAGCGTCGGAATCCCGGCCCCGGCATACAGCCTGAGGTCGCTCCCGTAGGGCGCCCCGCGCTCCCGGGGCCGGGCGGCCCAGCCGGCCGCGTCGGCGCAGGCGTCACGGACCTCGTCGCGCAGCGGATGCCCCTCCGGGAGGCGTCCGCTGGCGAACTGCCCGCCCGGCCAGCTCACGGTCGCCGGATGCTCCCGCAGCCACGGGTGGGCGGCGCAGGCCTCGGCCACGCAGCGCTCCAACTCGGCGCGCGCGTCGGCCGGTTCCTCACCCAGCCGGACGCCCAGCCGCCCCTCGGCGACCAGCAGGTCGGGCACGCTGCTCGCCCAGTCGCCGGAGCGCAGGGTGCCGACGGACAGGGCATACGGGATCGGGTACTCGGCCATCAGCGGGGAGGGGCCGGCGTTGCGGGACGTCTCCAGGCGGGTCAGCGCCTCGTGCAGCGGCATGTAGGCGTCGATCGCGCTGACCCCGGCGTCCCGCGAACTGGCGTGGGCCGCCTTGCCGGGCACGGTGAGGCGGAACGTCAGCGCGCCCGCGTTGGCGGTGATGAGCGTGCCGGCGGTCGGCTCGGTGATGACGCAGGCGTCCCCGCCGTGACCGCGTTTCAGGGTGCCGAAGGCGCCGATCCCGCCGTCCTCCTCGCCGACCACGAAGTGCACGGCGACCCGTCCGCGCAGCCGCACCCCGGCCGCCCGGACCGCGGCCAGCGCGGCGAGGTGCGCCACCAGTCCCGCCTTCATGTCGCAGGCCCCGCGCCCGTGCACGACGTCCCCGGTCACCCGCGGCACGAACGGATCCCCGTCCCAGGCGGCAGGGTCTCCGGGCGGTACGACGTCCACGTGCCCCTGGAGGATCAGCGTCGGCCCGCCCTCCCCACCCTCCGTGTGCCCCACCAGGCCCCAGGCCTCCTCGCGCGGTGCCTCCGTCCCGGGGAACCCCGGGTCGGCGAGGAGCGCGGGCAGGTCCATGGACCACAGGTCGACGTCGAGCCCGAGCCGCTCCAGCCGCCCGGCGAGGTGGTGCTGGATCTCCGACTCGGCGGCGCTGCCGGTCACGCTCGGAATCGCGATCAGCTCCAGCAGTGTCCGCCCGACGGCCGCCTCGTCGATGCACGCGAGAACGGCTGCCTCCTGATCACTGAGCACGGGGACTCCCCTCCCGAGACGGCTTCGGCTCAGATCATGGCCCCCACCGCGCCCCGAAAACACCCCTGCCCCCACCCCCGCCCAAACCCACCCGCGCCACCGAACCGGCCTGCGTCGCTGAACCCGACCGGCCGCTGAACCCGACCGGCCGCCGAACCCGACCGGCCGCACGACCCACAAGCCGCCGACGGCGATGAACCCCCACAGGGGCCACCGGCACCCGACGACGAAACCCGCACGGGTGGTGCGGGTGGGAAATCAAAAGGAATCGCACCGCAAGCCGCCGACGACGAGCACCCCCACAAGGGCCACCCGCACCCGACGACGAAACCCGCACGCGCGGTGCGGGTGGGCACACCAGGGCCTCAGCCCCCACCCACGGTGAACCCGATGACGGCTCCGCCACCCTCCCGCCGGAAGGCGAACGGCGCCCCACCATGCGCCATGGCAACCTCCCGCACGATCGAGAGCCCCAGCCCCGACCCCGGCAGCGACCGCGCATCCGCGGCCCGGTAGAACCGGTCGAAGATCCGGATGAGATCCCCCTCGGCGATACCGGGCCCCCGGTCCAGCACCTCGATGCGCACCGTCCCCGTCCGCGCGGGCCCCGAGACCCTGACCTCGATCGGCGCCTTGCCGCCCCGGTCGAACTTCGCCGCGTTCTCGACCAGGTTGGAGATGGCCCGCTGCAGCATCCCCGGCCGGCCGTCGGTCGTCGTGTCCCCGCTCGTGTGCAGCACGATCTCCCGCCCCGTGCGCCGCTTGGCCAGCCCCACCACGTCCTCGGCGAGGTCGGCCAGGTCCAGCCGCTGCGGCGGCTCCGTGTCGGACTGCCCGGCCGCGAGATCGACCAGCTCGTTGACCAGGTCGGTCAGCTCGCGGGCCTCCAGCGTGAGATCGGCGACGAGGTCCTCCCGGGTCTCGGGGGGCAGCTCGTCGATCCTGCGCAGCAGCGAGATGTTCGTACGCAACGACGTCAGCGGCGTGCGCAGCTCGTGGCCGGCGTCCTGGACCAGCCGCCGCTGGTCCTCCTCCGACTGCGCGAGGCGTCCCAGCATCCGGTCGAAGGCACGCCCGAGGCGCCCCACCTCGTCCAGGCCGGTGACCGGCACCTCGATCCCCAGCTGCCGGGTGCGGGCCACGTCCTCGGCGGCGGAGGTGAGGATCACCAGGCGCCGGGTGATCCGGCGCGCCAGCCACCAGCCGAACAGCCCCGCGGCCACCACGACGGCGGACATCAGGATCAGCGTCCGCTGCTGCAGCGCCCGCAGCAGGTCCTCGGTGTCGCTGAACTCCTGGGCGACCTGTACGGCGCCCTTCCCGTCGCCGAGCGAGACGGTGGCGATGCGGAACAGGTCCTCGCCGACCCGGACGTCCTTGTGCTGGTTGACTCTGCCGGCCGCCTGCGCGGTGGCCACGCCCCGGTCTCCGGGTGTGACGGGCAGCGCCGGGCTGCCGTGGTCGACGATCTGCCCCTGCGCGCCGAGCACCTGCACATCGGTGCGCGCGGGCCGGACCAGATCATGGCCGGGCCGGGAGGAGGAGAAGTCCTCGGGGACCATCTCGTGCTGCCGCACCTCGTCCCGCACGTCCTGCACGACCTGCGTGAACACCGACTGCTGATCGACCCGGACCAGGCGCGCCGCGGAGCCGTACGACAGGATGCCGACGAGGATGGTGACGGCGGCGGTGACGGCCGCGAAGGACACCGCGAAGGTGGTGCGCAGGGAGACCAGCCTGGGCCGGGGCCCGGACGGCGGCCGCCAGCGGCGGCCCACTAGTCCTCCCGCAGCACGTAACCCACGCCCCGCACGGTGTGGATCAGCTGCGCGGCGCCGGGCTCGTCCAGCTTGCGGCGCAGATAGCCGACGTACACGGCGAGGTTCTTCGAGCCGGGACCGAAGTCGTAGCCCCAGATCCGGTCGTAGATGGTGGAGTGGTCGAGCACGATCCCGGCGTTGCGCACCAGCAGTTCCAGCAGCTCGAACTCGGTGCGGGTCAGCTCCAGCTCACGCTGGCCGCGCCAGGCCCGCCGGGCCTGCAGGTCCATCCGGATCCCCGCGGCCTCCACCTGCCGGTCGGAGACCTGCACCTCCCGCCCGCCGTCGCCCGCGGGGGCCGCCCCTGCGCTGCCCGCGGGCACCGGGCTGGTCCGCCGCAGCAGCGCCCGCAGCCTGGCGAAGACCTCCTCGACGTCGAAGGGCTTGACCACGTAGTCGTCGGCACCGGCGTCCAGGCCCGCGATGCGGTCGGCGGTCTCCACCAGGGCGGTGAGCATCAGGATCGGGGTGCGGTCGCCCTCGGCACGCAGCACCCGGCAGACCTGGAGACCGTCGATGCCCGGCATCATCACGTCGAGCAGGAGGACGTCCGGCGGGGTCTTGTGGGCCTGCGCCAGCGCTTCCACGCCATCGGCCACCGCCGTCACCTCATACCCCTCCAGAGTCAGGGCACGCTCCAGGGCATGACGGATGGCACGATCGTCTTCGGCGAGCAGCACAGTCTGGGGCACATCCCCAGTCTGCCAAGGCCGGTGCCGGTTGGCCCGGGCCCGATGGCCCTACGATCACGCTTTTTACCGCCCTCTCACCGTCACACAGGCAACCGGGACTCCGGCCCTACCGTCTTCTCACCCCGCGGATCGCAGCGCGGCCAGCTGCTCCGCGAAGGGCACCACGGTGAAGTCGGCGACCTCCACGGGGGCCGGCCGGTCCTCCTCGGACGGACCCTGGTGAGCGCCCGACAGCCCTGTCATCAGAGCGGCCAGTTCACCCGCCGCCCGCTCGATCCGCTCCGGCAGCCCCTCCGCGCCCCAGTCCTCCGAGGCGGCGTAGACGCCGGTCGGTACCACCACGGCCCGCAGATGGGCGAAGAGCGGACGCAGCGCGTGCTCCAGCACCAGGGAGTGCCGGGCCGTACCGCCCGTCGCGGCGATCAGCACCGGCTTGCCCGCCGGCGCGTCCTTGTCCAGTACGTCGAAGAACGACTTGAACAGCCCGCTGTAGGACGCCGCGAACACGGGGGTGACGGCGATCAGACCGTCCGCGGCCGTCACCGCGTCCAGTGCGGCCGCCAGCTTGCGGCCCGGAAACCCGTTGGTGAAGTTGTGCGCGATCTCGACGGCGAGGTCGCGCAGCTCGACCACCTGGACGTCCACCGGCTGCGACGACCGGCCGGCCACCGCGGCGGCCAGCCGGTCGGCCAGCAGCCGGGTGGAGGACGGGACGCTCAGCCCCGCCGATACGACGACGAGCTTCATGCGGTGATCGCCTCCTTCGCGGCGAGCAGCAACTGGTGGGTGGGCGCCTCGGGCACCTCGGCCGGACGCCCGGCGGCGAACTCCTTGCGCAGCACCGGTACGACCTCCTCGCCGAGCATGTCGAGCTGCTCCAGCACGGTCTTCAGCGGCAGCCCCGCGTGGTCCATCAGGAACAGCTGGCGCTGGTAGTCACCGGCGTACTCCCTGAAGCCCAGCGTCTTCTCGATCACCTGCTGCGGGGAGCCGACCGTCAGCGGGGTCTGCTCGGTGAACTCCTCCAGCGAGGGCCCGTGCCCGTACACCGGCGCGTTGTCGAAGTAGGGCCGGAACTCACGGACGGCGTCCTGCGAGTTCTTCCGCATGAAGACCTGGCCGCCGAGCCCGACGATCGCCTGCTCCGGCGTTCCGTGCCCGTAGTGGGCGTACCGCTTCCGGTAGAACTCGACCATCCGCCTGGTGTGGTCGGCCGGCCAGAAGATGTTGTTGTGGAAGAAGCCGTCGCCGTAGTACGCGGCCTGCTCGGCGATCTCCGGGGACCGGATGGAGCCGTGCCAGACGAAGGGCGGCACGTCGTCCATCGGACGCGGCGTGGACGTGAAGCCCTGCAGCGGGGTGCGGAACTTCCCCTCCCAGTCGACGACGTCCTCGCGCCACAGCCGGTGGAGCAGGGCGTAGTTCTCGACGGCGAGGTTGATGCCCTGCCGGATGTCCTGCCCGAACCACGGGTAGACCGGCCCGGTGTTCCCGCGCCCCATCATCAGGTCCACCCGCCCGTCGGCCAGGTGCTGGAGCATCGCGTAGTCCTCCGCGATCTTCACCGGGTCGTTGGTGGTGATCAGGGTGGTCGAGGTGGAGAGGATCAGCTTCTCCGTCCTCGCCGCTATGTGGCCGAGCATCGTCGTCGGGGAGGACGGGACGAACGGCGGGTTGTGGTGCTCGCCGGTGGCGAAGACGTCGAGCCCGACCTCCTCGGCCTTGAGCGCGATGGCGACCATGGACTTGATCCGCTCTCGCTCGGTCGGCGTACGCCCCGTGGTGGGGTCCGGCGTGACGTCGCCGACCGTGAAGATCCCGAACTGCATGGTCGCTCATCCTCCAAATGGTTGACCATTCAACTACACCCCCTCCAACGGTCACCCACCCGGCGATATTCCGGCCCCCGGCGGCACCCCTCAGGGCACCAGCACCAGCCGCCCGCGCACCCCGCCCTCAGCCAGCCGCGCGTGGGCCTCGGCCGCCCGAGCCAGGGGGTAGGTCCCGGCGACCCGGAGGGTCAGCGCACCCTCGTCCACCAGCCCGACCAGCTCGGCCAGCTGCGCCCCGTCCGCGTGCACCATGACGGCCTCCGTCCGCACGTCGCGCACCGGCGCGGGCTGCCGGCCGGGCTGGGCACTGACGAACACGCCCCCGTCACGCACCCACTCCAGCGCCGGCTCGCCGAGCATCGCCGCGTCCAGCACCGCGTCCACGCTCTTCGGAACGACCCCTTCGGCCGCGAAGTCCGCGGCCCCGAAGGACCGCACCAGCTCCTCGTCACCGGCCCGGGCATACCCGGTCACCGCGAGCCCCCGCCGGGCGGCCAGCTGGACGGCGAACCCGCCGACCGCACCCGCGGCACCCGTGACCAGCAGCGAGGCACCCGGCTCCAGGCCGAGCAGATCAAGAGCCTGCAGGGCGGTCAGGCCGTTCAGCGGCAGGGTGCCGGCGTGCACCGCGTCCACCGCGGCCGGCGCCTTGGCCACCCAGGCCGTGTCCACGACGACGTACTCGGCGTGCGCCCCCAGCGGGTCGGCCACCCCCGGCACCAGCGCGACCACCGCGTCGCCCACCTGCCAGGCGGCGGCAGACCCGACCGCGTCCACCGTCCCGGCGACGTCCCAGCCGAGCCCGATCGCCTCGCCCGCCCCGCCGAAGATGCCGGCCCGCAGCGCCAGGTCCACCGGGTTGACCGCACCGGCCGTCACCCTGATCCGCACCTGCCGGGCTCCCGGCTCCGGCACCGCCACGTCCACGATCTCCACGGCCTCCGGACCGCCGAACGTCTTCACCACAGCAGCACGCATGTCAACTCTCCCCGATTTCAAGGTATTTGATGAGCTTCGCGGCAGTTTCCCGGCCGCAGCACCAACCCTAGGAGAGCTACTATCTATTGGTAAGTAGTTACCTGGAAGTGCGTAGGAGACCCGGAGGAGACCCCATGGCGACCACGACCGCCGCCCAGCGACGCGAACAGGCCCGTATCGACTACGACGCCTTCCTGCGCAGCTGCCCCACCAACCAGCTGCTCGGCCGGCTCAGCGACAAATGGGTCAGCCTCGTCGTCTCCGCCCTCTACTCCGGCCCCCAGCGCTACAGCGACATCGGCCGCAGGATCGCCGGCGTCAGCCCCAAGATGCTCACCCAGACCCTGCGCACCCTGGAACGCGACGGCATCGTCGCCCGCACCGTCACCCCGTCCGTCCCGGTCCGGGTCGACTACGAACTCACCCCGCTCGGCCACAGCCTGGCCGGCCTGCTCATGGCGGTGAAGGACTGGGCGGAAAGCCACTTCGACGAGGTCCGGGCCGCCCGCGAGCACTACGACGGGGCACACCCCGACGAGAACATCTGACGCCCGCCCCGCCGAGGCCCCGTCCCGAGGCCCGGTCCCGACCTCCGGACCCGCCCCCGGGGCCGGGCCCCCCCGGGCCAGCCCCTGGCTAGACCCGGCCCTCCCGCAGCCGCGCGATCTGCTCCCCGCCGAACTCCACCGTCCGCTCCATGTGCCGCACGATCGTCGCCAGCTCGGCATCGTCCAGCTCGTCGAAGATCCGCGACCAGTCACCGGCCAGCGAGTCCCACATCCGGCCGAACTCGGCGATCTTCTCCGGCACCGTCACCACCAGCACCCGCCGCCGGTCCGCCGCATCCCGCCGCCGCACCACGTACCCGGCCCGCTCCAGCCGGTCCACCAGGCGCGTCGCCGAACCGGTCGTCAGCCCCGTCAGCTCCGCGACCCGGCCCGTGGTGACCGGCCCATCCTCCAGCGTGAGCAGATTCAGGCACTGCAGATCCGTCGGATGCAGCCCGATCCGGTCGGCGACCGCCTGGTTGAACAGGGCGTACGAGGCCATGTACCGCCGGGACACCACGGACAGCTCCACCAGCAGCCCGGACCGCCCGGTCCCCTCACCGGCCATGCCGCACTCCCCTTCGTCTGCGTGGTGCAGAGATCGTACGACGGCCCCGGCACCTCAGAACGCGTACGCGTCCCCCGTGCCCAGGACCAGCACCTTCAGCTGATCGTTCGTACGGTCCCGGTCCACCACACCCCCGTTCCACGCGGCACCCACCTCCAGCGTCACCTCCGCCGGCTTCCCCCTCAGCCGCACCGCCACCCTGATCTGCTCCCCCGCCCGGTCCACGGGCAGCGCCCCCGTACCGCACACCACCGTCCGCTCGTCCGACCGCGCACACCCCCCGGGCAACCGCTGCGCCTCGGCCAGCGGCACCGACCAGCGCAGCAGCACACTCGCGTCCGGCACGGCCGAAGGACCGTTGTTGCCCGGCGTGAGCCGCACCTCCACCTGGTCCCCCTTCATGGCGGCACTCCCGTGGAAGACCAGATCGGCCTCGGGCGCCGCGACGGCCCCAGCCGGCCCCACCGCTCCCGCGGCCACCACCACGGCACCGCACACACCCGACGCCCACCGTCTCATCCGCATGCCACTCACCTCACCAATCGTCTCGTACGCCGTACATCCCTGCGCCATGCCGCACCTCCCCTCCGGCATGCCGTACGGATGTATGCCACGCGGACCGGCCGCCAGGCGCCCTCCAACAGGTGACACCACACCCGCATGCCAAGCTGCCGCCATGGTGATCCTCCGCTCCGCCGCCCTGTTCGTCGTCGCCGCGCTCTTCGAGATCGGCGGCGCCTGGCTGATCTGGCAGGGCGTACGCGAGCACCGCGGCTGGCTGTGGATCACCGGCGGAGTGCTCGCCCTCGGCGCCTACGGCTTCGTCGCCACCTTCCAGCCGGACGCCCACTTCGGCCGCATCCTCGCCGCCTACGGCGGAATCTTCGTCGCCGGCTCGATCCTGTGGGGCGTCGTCGCCGACGGCTACCGCCCCGACCGCTGGGACATCACCGGCGCCCTGATCTGCCTCGCCGGCATGGCCGTGATCATGTGGGCGCCGCGAAACGGCAGCTGAGGCTCGCCTAGGCTGGACGCAGCGCCGACCCCTCTACTCCCCTGGAGCAGCCCATGGCCCCCGCCGCCCCGTCCGCCGCCTCCCCCATTGCCGTCGTCACGGGTGCGAGCAGCGGCATCGGTGCCGCCACGGCCCGGCAGCTCGCCACCGCCGGCTACCGCGTCGTCCTCACCGCCCGCCGCAAGGACCGCATCGAGGCCCTGGCCGAGGAACTGACCACCGCGGGCCACTCGGCGACGGCCTACCAGCTGGACGTCACGGACCGCGCGGCCGTCGACGAGTTCGCCACGGCCTTCAAGAGCGTCGGCGTCCTCGTCAACAACGCCGGCGGAGCCCTCGGCGCCGACACGGTGGCCACCGGCGACCCCGCCGACTGGCGCACGATGTACGAGACGAACGTCCTCGGCACCCTCAACGTCACCCAGGCCCTGCTGCCGAAGCTGGAGGCGAGCGGCGACGGCGTGGTGGTCGTGGTCTCCTCCACGGCCGGCCACGGCACCTACGAGGGCGGCGGGGGCTACGTCGCCGCCAAGCACGGCGCCCACGTCCTCGCCGAGACCCTCCGCCTGGAGATCGTCGGCCGGCCGGTCCGCGTCATCGAGATCGCCCCCGGCATGGTCAGGACCGAGGAATTCGCCCTCACCCGCTTCGGCGGCGACTCGGACAAGGCCGCGAAGGTCTATCAGGGCGTGGCCGAGCCCCTCACCGCCGACGACGTGGCCGAGACCATCACCTGGGCGGTCACCCGCCCCAGCCACGTCAACGTCGACCTTCTGGTCCTGCGCCCGCGTGCCCAGGCCTCCAACACGAAGGTCCACAGGGAGCTGTGATGCCCGCCGAGGACCCGGCTGCGGAGTCCGCCGCGGCCCCCGCCACGGACTCCGCGGAAAAACGCCGCCTCGCCCAGGAGACGAAGAACGAACGCCAGGTCTGGTACTTCCTCGCCTACTTCCTCTTCGGCATCCACTTCGTGGCGTTCGTGATGATCTACGCGGTACGCCACGCGAAGTGAGCCACGGGTCCGTCAGCGCACCCGGCACCCGGGATCCTCGACGACGGCATGTGCGGGAATGATCTTCACGTCGTCCTCGTCCTCCTGCCGGAAGAACTTCGTGGTGACACAACCCCGCCGGCCGTCCCCCACGCACTTGGTGGCCAGGTTCCCGAACCCGTCGGGGAAGTTGTAGACCTCGGCCGGGGTGTCGTCCCCCGCCCGCCCCCGCACCGGGCGTCCCCCCTTGCCCCGCTGGTCGTTGTAACCGTCGGAGCACCCCGCGACCAGACTCCCCGCGACCACCAGCAGACCGGCGGCCCCTGTCCCCGCATGCATCCGTGTGCGCTTCATCAACTGACCCCCCACGACGTCGGGTTGATGACCAGGGAGACAGCACGACAAGCCGGTCCGGTTCCGGTCGCTCACACTCGGCGCCGCACGACAGCAGCGTCGAGGCGCACGGGGCGAGGCTCCCCGAATTCGGGAGCCTCGCCCGTTCAGCCCTTCACGCAGACGACCTGCTTCAGCTTCGCCACGACCTCCACGAGGTCCCGCTGCTGGTCGATGACCTGATCGATCGACTTGTAGGCGCCCGGGATCTCGTCGACGACACCGGAGTCCTTGCGGCACTCCACGCCCCGCGTCTGATCCTCCAGGTCCTTCGTCGAGAAGCGCCGCTTGGCCGCGTTGCGGCTCATGCGGCGACCCGCGCCGTGCGAGGCCGAGTTGAAGGACTTCTCGTTGCCGAGGCCCTTCACGATGTACGACCCCGTGCCCATCGAGCCCGGGATGATCCCGTACTCGCCGGAGCCGGCCCGGATCGCGCCCTTGCGGGTCACGAGCAGGTCCATGCCTTCGTACCGCTCGCGGCTCACGTAGTTGTGGTGGCAGCTCACCTCGGACTCGAAGGTCACCTTGGCCTTCTTGAACTCCTTGCGGACGACGTCCTTGAGGAGTGCCATCATGATCGACCGGTTGTACTTCGCGTATTCCTGAGCCCAGTAGAGGTCGTGCTCATACGCCGCCATCTGCGGGGTGTCGGAGACGAACACGGCGAGATCACGGTCGACCAGGCCCTGGTTGTGCGGGAGCTTCTGTGCAACACCGATGTGGTGCTCGGCGAGTTCCTTGCCGATGTTGCGGGATCCGGAGTGGAGCATGAGCCACACCGATCCAGCCATATCCACGCAAATCTCTATGAAATGATTACCCCCGCCGAGGGTTCCCATTTGCGCAGTGGCCCGCCCCTGCCGGAACTTCACCGCCTCCGCAACCCCGTCGAACCGCCCCCAGAAGTCCGCCCACCCAGCGGTGGCCAACCCATGGAAGAGCCCGGGCTCCACGGGATCCTCGTGCATCCCCCGCCCCACCGGAATGGCCTGCTCGATCTTCGAGCGCAGTCGCGACAGGTCCCCCGGGAGATCGTTCGCCGTCAGGGACGTCTTCACCGCCGACATCCCGCAGCCGATGTCGACACCCACCGCGGCGGGGCACACGGCCCCCTTCATGGCGATGACCGACCCGACCGTCGCGCCCTTGCCGTAGTGCACGTCCGGCATCACGGCCAGGCCCTTGATCCAGGGCAGGGTCGCGACGTTCTGGAGCTGGCGCAGGGCCACGTCCTCGACCGTCGCGGGGTCGGTCCACATCCGGATCGGGACCTTCGCGCCCGGCATCTCTACGTACGACATGTCTTCCTCATTCCCCCGACAGAAACAACAAAAGGCTTAGAAGCAGCAAAACGCAAAATAGGCGCCAAGGTCTACGAAAGGGACAAGGGACCGGCGTCCACGGCAGTGCGTGCGATACACATTGTCTCCAGGGCGCGCCCCGCTGCAGCAAGCGAATAACCAGCGGGGACACTGGAGCACCGAGCGAGCACACACCGTCGAGAGGAGCCGAACCGTGCAGCGGAAGGCGTATGTGACCAGCACCGCCGCCCTCCTCGCGGCGCTGCTCGCCGGCTGCACGAGCGGGTCGGGCGACGACAGCTCGACGGACAACGCCAACCCGGGCGACGCGGGTACGGCGACGGTGGCGGCCCAGCCGGGCAAGTACCGCAGCCTCCCCGAGCCCTGCGGTGCGGCCGACCACAGCACCCTCGACTCCTTGCTGCCCGGTATCAAGCAGATCGCGGATCCGGTGCAGCGTGACAAGGCCTACCAGGGCGACGCGACGCTCACGTACAACACCGAGCGCAAGGTGGGCTGCCACTGGAAGGTGGAGTCCCCCGACGCCACCGACCGTCTCTCGGTCGACTTCGAGCGCGTGGTGTCGTACGACAACACGGTCAGCGACGACGACCAGGCGAAGAAGCTGTTCCAGGAGCTGGAGACGGCTGCCGATCTGCCCGAGCCGAGCGCCTCGACCGGGACGCCCACGCCCACCGCCACGGCCTCGGCGGGCGGCACGGCGTCCGCCTCCTCCGCGGCCGGTCCGTCGGGCACGCCCTCGGGCTCCCCGTCCGGTTCCCCCAGCGGATCTCCCAGTGGTTCTCCCAGCGGGTCCCCCTCCGGATCCGCTTCCGGCCCCTCCTCCGACCCTTCCTCGGGTGCGCCCCCGGCCGATCTCCAGCCCCGCGTTCTGACCGATCTCGGCGACGAGGCGTATCTGGACGATCAGCTCGACAGCGCCGGTTCGACGGCCGAACAGCGGACGGTGACTGTGGTGTTCCGCACGTCGAACGTCATCGTCACCATCGCGTACGAGGAGCAGCCGATGGCCACGGGAACGGAGCCGGACAGCAAGGAAATGCAGGACAGGGCCCGTGATCTGGCCTCGCAGCTGGACGACGCGCTCAACGGCTGACAGCCGTCGGGGTCCCCCGGGCCGCCGCCTTCAAAGCGTGTGAACGGAGACCGCACAGCTCCTTCACCGCGTACGGTGGCCCCGCAGGAACCCGCACGAACACCGAGCGTCACGAGTGAAGGAACCATGCAGCGAGCAGCCCAGCGAGACGACCGTGCCCACCGTGATCAGCGAGCCAAGCGCCTGAGCCGCGCCCTTGTCTGCGCGGCAGCCGTTCCCGCGGTCCTGATCACCGCCGCCTGCTCCTCGGACAGCGGTGACTCCAAGGACAAGGGCGGCGCGAGCGCCCAGCAGACCACCGGCGGCGGTTCGTCGCAGCAGCCCTCGTCCGGCGCTTCGCCGAGCGTCCAGGCGGCCGTGTACCAGTCGCTTCCCGAGCCGTGCACGGTGGTGTCGAAGAAGACCCTGACCGATCTGGTGCCCAAGGACACGTCGGGCAAGGAGGGCAGCTCCGACGACGTCAAGACCCGTGGGTCCTGCTCCTGGAGCAGCCTGGACAACAACGGTGTCAAGGGCTCCCAGTTCCGCTGGCTGAACGTCTCCCTGCTGCGTTTCGACTCGGATGCGGGGCGCGGCTCGGGCAACGAGCAGGCGCACGCGTACTACACGCAGCAGGTCAAGGACGCACAGACCGTGTCCGGTGCGAAGAACGCCAAGTCGGAGCCGGTCGCGGGTACGGGTGACGAGGCGACGGCGGTGCACTACGACCTGAAGAAGAAGGAGGGCGCCTTCAAGCAGCAGACGGTGGTGACCCGGGTCGAGAACGTCGTGATCACGCTCGACTACAACGGTGCCGGTCTCGCGGGCGAGAAGACGCCGAGCGCCGATGATCTGACCAAGGCTGCGGAGAAGGCCGTCAAGGAGGCGGTCGCGGCCGTCGCGGCCGGCAACGGCAAGGGTTCCGGGGCCGGTTCGTCCTCGTCGGGGAAGGCTTCTCCGTCGCAGTCGGCATCGAAGTCCGCGTCGAAGTCCGCCTCTCCGAGCCCGTCTGCGTCGAAGTCGGCCGCCAAGAAGAACTGACCGGTCTCACGTCCGCCGCACGCGTATGCCACTCTGTTGCGCGCAACAACACGCAAGGGGAGGGGAGTACGAGTGGCCGCGCCACTGCAGCTGACTCGGATGCACCGCATACTCATCGGCGTGGTCGTGTCCGGCGCGTTGATCATCGCCGGCATCGGCTTCGCCGGTTCCTACGCGGCCGTCCGTGAGCTGGCCATCAAGAAGGGCTTCGGGAACTTCTCCTATGTGTTCCCGGTCGGCATCGACGCAGGTATCTGTGTTCTCCTCGCCCTGGACCTGCTCCTGACCTGGATCCGGATCCCGTTCCCGCTGCTGCGCCAGACGGCCTGGCTCCTGACGGCGGCGACGATCGCCTTCAACGGGGCGGCCGCCTGGCCGGACCCGCTGGGTGTGGGCATGCACGCGGTGATCCCGATCCTGTTCGTGGTCGCCGTCGAGGCGGCCCGGCACGCCATCGGCCGTATCGCCGACATCACGGCGGACAAGCACATGGAGGGGGTCCGCCTCACCCGCTGGCTCCTCTCCCCGGTCCCGACCTTCCTCCTGTGGCGTCGTATGAAGCTGTGGGAGCTGCGTTCGTACGACCAGGTGATCAAGCTGGAGCAGGAACGTCTTGTCTACCAGGCGAGACTGCGTTCCCGCTTCGGCCGGGGCTGGCGCCGCAAGGCTCCGGTGGAGTCCCTGATGCCGCTGCGGCTGGCCCGCTACGGCGTCCCTCTGGCCGAGACGGCCCCGGCGGGGCTGGCGGCGGCGGGCATCGAGCCGACCGTGCTGCCGGCCGTGGACCTGGTGGCCGCGGGCAGTCGTGCCGTCGCGGCGGCGCCCGTCCCGCAGGGAGGTGCGCCGTCCGGCGCGCAGCGCCCCCTGCTGCCCGGCCAGCGCACCGGGTCTGCGGAGAACATCCAGGACCCGGAGGAGAGTCCCTGGTTCCAGACTCCCCGCGAGGTCGAGTACCAGGGCGGCTACGACCCGGCCTTCGACCCGGGCCCGGAGCCCCTGTACGTGCCCGAGGAGCAGTACGAGGACTGGTACGAGGAGCAGCCTCCGGAGCAGTTCCAGCAGCCCTCCCCGTCGGAGGAGACCGGCAGCTTCCCCATCCCGGTGGGCCCGAACCGCACCCGGGAGCTGGGCGAGGGCGGCGGGACGCCTCCCGTGGAGCCGGACGAGGAGGCCTACTACCAGGTCTTCCGTCAGTCGATCGACGGCAGCTACCCGACCGCCGGCCAGTTCCGGGGCGACGTGGAGGCGACGTACGGGACCTCGCTGCCACAGCGTGAGGCCGAGCGCATGGTCAACCGCTTCACCAACCGCCACACGGCGGAGCTGCAGGAAGACCACATCGCCTAGCGAAGAAGGACCACGCGCCGGCGAAGACGGACGGCACGAGAAAGGGCCCTCTGCCGAGGGCCCTTTTCCGTTACCGCTCTGTCCTGCCGGTCACTCCCCGAGCAGCTTGCGCACCCGCTCCTGGCCGACGGCGAGCAGCAGCGTGGGCAGCCGCGGCCCGGTGTCCCGCCCGACGAGCAGGTGGTACAGCAGGGCGAAGAAGGTCCGCTGGGCCGTCTTGATCTCCGGCGGGAGTTCCTTCGGTGTCGCGTCGGCCGGGAATCCGGCCTGGACCTTGGGCACGCCGTACACGAGGTGGGTCAGCCCGTCGAGGGACCAGTGCTCGGCGAGTCCGTCGAGCAGCAGGCGTACGGACTGCTGGGACGCCTCGTCGAGGGACTTCAGCAGTTCGGCGTCGGGCTCGTCGCGGACGATGGTGCGCTGGTCGGCGGGGACGTGGGTGTTGATCCAGGCCTCGGCCTTGTCGTACCGGGGCCGTGCCTCCTCCAGGGTGGCCAGCGGCTGCTCCGGGTCGAGCTCGGAGAGGATGCGCAGCGCCTGGTCCTCGTGCCCGGCGGTGATGTCGGCGACGGAGGCGAGCGTGCGGTACGGCAGCGGGCGCTGCGTCTTGGCCAGCTCGCCGGCGGCGGTGCCGACGGCCCGGCTGTGGGCGGCGACGTCGGCCGGGAGGGCGGATCCGTCGGCGACCTTGCCCGCGAGCTTGTCCCACTCGTCGTAGAGCCGCTGGATCTCCTGGTCGAAGGCGATCTTGAAGGACTGGTTGGGCCTGCGGCGGGCGTAGAGCCAGCGCAGGATCTGCGGCTCCATGATCTTCAGCGCGTCGGCGGGGGTGGGCACGCCGCCGCGGGAGGACGACATCTTGGCCATGCCGGAGATGCCGACGAAGGCGTACATCGGGCCGATGGGCTGCTTGCCGCCGAAGATCCCGACGATCTGCCCGCCGACCTGGAAGCTGGAGCCCGGGGAGGAGTGGTCGACGCCGCTGGGCTCGAAGATGACGCCCTCGAAGGCCCAGCGCATCGGCCAGTCGACCTTCCAGACCAGCTTGCCGCGGTTGAACTCGCTGAGCCGGACGGTCTCGGAGAGGCCGCAGGCGGTGCAGGTGTAGGACAGCTCGGTGGTGTCGTCGTCGTAGGAGGTGACGGTCGTCAGGTCCTTCTCGCAGCTGCCGCAGTACGGCTTGTACGGGAAGTACCCGGCGGAGCCGGAGCTGCCGTCGTCCTCGGCCGCGGCGCCCGAGCCCTCCTCGGCCTCCAGCTCGGCCTCGTCGACGGCCTTCTGCTGGGGCTTCTTGGCCTTCGGCTTGGTCCGGTACTGGGCGAGGATCGCGTCGATGTCGCCGCGGTGCTTCATGGCGTGCAGGATCTGCTCGCGGTAGACACCGGAGGTGTACTGCGCGGTCTGGCTGATGCCGTCGAACTCCACGCCCAGCTCGGCCAGCGACTCGGTCATCGCGGCCTTGAAGTGCTCGGCCCAGTTCGGGTGGGCGGAGCCCTTGGGGGCAGGGACGGAGGTCAGCGGCTTGCCGATGTGCTCGGCCCAGGAGTCGTCGACGCCGGCGATTCCGGCCGGGACCTTGCGGTAGCGGTCGTAGTCGTCCCAGGAGATCAGGTGGCGGACCTGGTGCCCGCGGCGGCGGATCTCGTCGGCGACCAGGTGCGGGGTCATGACCTCGCGCAGGTTGCCCAGGTGGATGGGTCCGGAGGGGGAGAGGCCGGACGCGACGACGACCGGTTTGCCCGGGGCGCGGCGCTCCGATTCCTCGATGACCTCGTCCGCGAAACGGGAGACCCAGTCGGTCGTCTCGGTGCTCTGAGCCACGATCGGCACGTCCTTCTTTCTCCTCGGGCAGCCGGTACGGGCACACGGCTGACCGCTCCATTGTCCCAGGTGGGGACACAACCACGAAAACGCCTTTTCACCGCGTTGGACGGGCTGTCCGGGCCCGGCGTTCAGTCACCGAGCGGAAAATTCGCTTTACCCCCCGTGGGATACTGGCGGGGACTATCCGCCCCACGAGGAGAACGGCACCCCTTCCTATGGCCTCGGTCACGTCCCTCAGCGATTCCGTCCAGCAGCAGCTCGCATCCGCCCTCTCGGCCACCCTGCCGGAGGCAGCCGGTGCGGACCCGCTGCTGCGACGAAGCGACCGGGCCGATTTCCAGGCCAACGGGATCCTGGCGCTCGCCAAGAGGGCGAAGGCGAACCCGCGGGAGCTGGCCGAGCAGGTCGTCTCCCAGGTGGTGGCCGGTGACGTGATCAAGGATGTCGAGGTCTCCGGACCCGGCTTCCTGAACATCACGATCGCGGACAGCGCGATCACCGAGAACCTGGCCGCGCGGTACGCGGACGACACGGGTCGTCTCGGGGTGCCGTACGCGGCGCACCCGGGCACGACGGTGATCGACTACGCGCAGCCGAACGTGGCCAAGGAGATGCACGTGGGCCACCTGCGCTCCGCGGTCATCGGCGACTCGGTCGTCCAGCTCCTGGAGTTCACGGGCGAGAACGTGGTCCGGCGTCACCACATCGGCGACTGGGGAACCCAGTTCGGCATGCTCATCCAGTACCTGGACGAGCACCCTCACGAGCTGGACCACAAGGAGGCCCGGGTCACCGGTGAGGAGGCGATGTCGAACCTCGACCGCCTCTACAAGACCGCGCGGAAGCTGTTCGACTCCGACGAGGAGTTCAAGACGCGCGCCCGGCGCCGGGTGGTGGACCTCCAGGCGGGTGACCCGCACACGCTGGCCACGTGGCAGAAGTTCGTGGACGAGTCGAAGATCTACTTCTTCTCCGTCTTCGAGAAGCTGGACATGGAGGTCCGGGACCCCGACATCGTCGGCGAGTCGGGCTACAACGACATGCTGGCCGAGACCTGCCGTCTGCTGGAGGAGTCGGGCGTCGCCGTCCGCTCCGACGGCGCCCTCTGCGTCTTCTTCGACGACATCAAGGGCCCGGAAGGCAATCCGGTCCCGCTGATCGTGCAGAAGTCGGACGGTGGCTACGGCTATGCGGCGACCGACCTCTCGGCGATCCGCGACCGTGTCTTCAACCTGAAGGCGAACACCCTGCTGTACGTGGTGGACGCCCGCCAGGCGCTGCACTTCAGGATGGTCTTCGAGACCGCTCGCCGGGCCGGCTGGCTGAACGACGACGTGACGGCGTTCCAGCTGGCGTTCGGCACGGTCCTCGGCAAGGACGGCAAGCCGTTCAAGACGCGTGAGGGCGAGACGGTCAAGCTGGAGGACCTTCTGGACGAGGCCGTGGACCGTGCCACGGCGGTGGTCCGGGAGAAGGCCGAGAAGGTGGGCCTGACGGAGCAGGAGATCGCCGAGAACGGCCGCTACGTCGGCGTCGGTGCGGTCAAGTACGCGGACCTGTCCACCTCCGCCGTCCGGGACTACAAGTTCGACCTGGACCAGATGGTCTCGCTGAACGGCGACACGTCCGTCTATCTCCAGTACGCCTACGCCCGCATCCAGTCCATCCTCCGCAAGGCCGGCGAGGCCCGTCCCGCCGCGCACCCGGCGCTGGAGCTGGCCCCGGCGGAGCGCGCGCTGGGCCTGCATCTGGACCGGTTCGCCGAGACGGTCCTGGAGGTCGCGGCGGCCTACGAGCCGCACAAGCTGGCCGCTTACCTGTACCAGCTGGCGACTCTTCTGACGTCCTTCTACGACCAGTGCCCGGTCCTGAAGGCCGAGACGCCGGGGCAGGTGGAGAACCGTCTGTTCCTGGTGGACCTCACGGCCCGCACCCTGCACCAGGGCATGGCCCTGCTGGGCATCAGGACGCCGGAGAAGCTCTGACCGGTTCGTGATCAGGGCTGGGGGGCTCCCGCGAGACAGACTCCGGGAGCTCTTCCAGCGCCCCGATGCCGGCGTCGTACCACAGCAGCCCACCGGGCTCGGTGACCCCGCTGTCGGCACCTACATGATGTGGTCTTCCTGCAGCTCCGCCGTGTGGCGGTTGGCGAAGCGGTTGACCATGCGCTCGGCCTCGCGCTGTGGGAGCGTGATGCCGTAGATCGCCTCCACATCGCCGCGGAACTGGCCGGCGGTCGGGTAGCTGCCGTCTATCGACTGCCTGAAGACCCGGTAGAAGGCCTCCTCGGACTGCTGGGCCTCCCTCACGAACAGCTGCGCGGTGATCTTCTCGATCTGGGCATTGATGTCCTCGCGGCGCCGGGCGAGGATCTGCAGTTCACGCTTGCGCTCCTCGACGTTGCGTTGGGCCTCGCGCAACGCCTCGCCCTTGGCCTGCGCCGCGGCGAGCTGCTCCTCGGCAGCCTTGATCAGCGCGTCGCGGCGCTCGTCGGCCGACTTCAGTATCTCGGCGGCATCACGGCGGGCGTGGGCGAGCAGCTCGTCCGCATCCGCGCGGGCCTTCTCGACCAGGGAGTTGCTCTCGGCGAGCGCGTCGGCGTGCAGTCGCTCGGCCTCCGCCCTGTTCCGCTCCGTCCGCCGGAACAGCTCCCACGCCCGCTTCAGGATCTGGCCCGACACCGAGTGCCTGTGCCCCAGTTGCGAGATGTCCACGATGTTCCCACCGGGCTCCATCACCGCGTGATCGACGAGGAGGGTACTGAGGGTCTCGTAGACGGCCGCCGCGTCCGCGGGACGGTCTTCCGGGCGTTTGGCGAGCAGATGCAGGATGAGGTCGTTCAGGACAGCGGGAAGTCCTTCGACGATCTCCGCCGGAGCGGTCGCGGTGTCCTCCATCTGCATCCGGAGCACTGCCCACTGGACGTTGCTGGTGAAGGGTGGTCTACCGGTCACCGCATGGTAGAGAAGACAGCCCAGGGAGTAGAGATCGCTGCGGTGGTCGACCTCTCGGGCGCCCTCGGCCTGCTCCGGAGACATGTACAGCGGGGAGCCGAGCGGAGCACCTGTGACGGTGAGTTCCCGGGCCCCGATGGTCTCCCCCATGAACTTCGCGACCCCGAAGTCGAGGACCTTCACCACGCCGTCCGCCGTGAGCAGGGCGTTGGCGGGCTTGATGTCCCGGTGGACCACGCCCTGACGGTGCGCGGCATGCAGCGCCTCCGCCATCTGCACGGCCCACCCCACGGCAAGCGGCCAACCCGGTATCGACTCCTTGAGCCGTCGGTGCAGGGACACGCCCTGAACCAGCTCCATGACGAGGAACAGGGTGGGACGCCCGTTGACCGACGCCTCACCCCAGTCGTGCACGGTGACGATGTTCTGATGGGCCAGCCGCCCCGCCAGCTGCACCTCACGCCGGAACCGGGCCTGCGTCTCCGTCTCCTGCGCCCCGAACGTCCCGTGGACGAGCTTGACGGCGACGTCCCGCCCCATCCGCTCGTCCTCGGCGGCCCACACCTCGCCCATGCCGCCCGCGCCGAGCCGTGCTCCGATCCGGAACCGCTCGGCAAGCAGTTCTCCCTGCATCTGCGCCCTCTCCCAGGCCGTCTCAGAGGGACGAGTTGTGTGTGCTGCCGAACGAGCCGCCCGCCAGCCTGCGCAGCCGGCGGGCCTCCTCCCCCAGGCGGTGCGCGACCTCCTGCGCGCCGTCCGTGAGGCCGCTGGCCGCCACCTGTGCGGACAGCAGGGTGAAGTAGTGGGCGGTGGCGAGGAGTTGGTCGTCGCGGTCCGGAACCGGTCCGGGACCGGGCGGGTGCCCGTTGACGTCGTCCAGGACGCGGTTGATCTCCCTGTCGATCTCGTCCCGGGCGGCGTGGGTGAGTGCCACGGACCGCCCGGTCTGGGCCAGGACGGAATGGCAGGAGCGGACGAGCTCGCGCAGCAGCCGGTCGTCCCGGTTCGGGTAGCTGACCGCGGCGGAACCGAAGAAGTTGCCCTGGACCAGGCGGTCGACCGTGACGGCGGGCTCGTAGCGGCGCAGGTCGATCGCGCTGCGTGCGCCGAGTGCCGCCCGGAAGCAGGGGTGGATGTGGAACTCGGTCTCGTGCGGCTGCACGGGCAGGTAGTGGCCTCCGGCGAACACCACGTCGTTGCCGCGCCGCACGCCGAGGAAGCCCACGTCGTAGAGGACGTCGATGATGCCGGAGAGGGTCAGCGCGTCGGCGTAGGAGGGGAATTGCCGGTGCAGGGTGTCCTCGGCGGCCTCGAAACGGCTGTGGAGGGCCGCGCGGGAGACGACGTAGCCCTGGTTCTGGAAGAGCGGGAACAGGTTCTCCAGGAAGGGGTGGGTGACCAGGTACTCCAGGGACAGATCCTTCAGTTTCCACGCGGAGAACTGGAACTCCGCCTCCAGGACGTCCTGCTCGGTGATCAGGTCCCGGCCGCGGTTCACGGCCGTGTCCTGGCAGAGATTGAGGAACTGGATGACGTCCCGGGGCCGGGGCAGGCAGCGACGGAAGACGTAGTCCGGCGTCGCCTCGCCCGCCACGGCCGGCGGGAAGACCTCCTGCCACAGCTGGTCGGCGGTCAGCTCCACGCCGGTGGCGGCCCGTGCCCGGGCCAGCGCGAGATCGCGCAGCGCCTCCTCGGTCCAGGCGATCCGCAGTTCGTCCCCGTGGAACTTGTCGCCCTCGCCGAACGACAGCGAGTCGTAGATGTCCGCCCGCAGGAACAGCAGGAACCGCACCGACCGCCCGTAGCGGCTCGCGGCGTGCTTGGCCGCCAGCAGCAGTCCGATGACCATCGCGTTGCTGTCCGGCTCGGCCGACCACACCAGCTCCAGCTGGTCGACCATGAGGAGCAGCGGCTCGTGCGCCGTGTCGCACCCGAGGTCGGCGAAGGCCTGCGCCACGCCCCGCTCGACGACCTCCAACTGGCGCTGTGCCCGCGCCCCTTCCGACGGCGCCTGGCCGAGATCGAGTCCCGCCTTGATCCCGAACGCCTCCAGGGACAGGGAGGTCTGCAGCCCCTTGGCCCCCTTCGCCAGCCGCTCCGCCAGCCCCTCGCCGTCCAGTTCGCCGTTCTGTTTGAGGAACCGCAGGAGCGCCTTCACCGAGTCGGGCCTGCGCCCGTGCGCGTCCTTCGCGTGTGCGGCCAGATGCCGGGCGGCGTGCACGGCGAACACGTACCGCCAGATCAGCGCCTTCGCCGAGTCGCCCGGCAGCCCCTGTAACTCGAACCGCCGGATCTCCTCGCCGGCCGTCTCGTCCGGCGTGACCAGCGCTTTTCCGGCGAGTGCCGCGCCGTCCGCCATCAACTGCATGCAGATGGCGCTCTTCCCCGACCCCTTGCGGCCGATGATCAGCATCTTCCGCCCACGCACCGCCGCGTTGTAGGCCGCGGTGGGCAGAAAACCGCCGCGCAGCAGCAGCCCGTACCCGTCGTCGGTCACATCCCGCTCGGCATCCTCACGCCCGAAGTGCACACGCGCAAGCAGAGGCTCGTCGGCCATCCCGCCCCCCAAGAAGTCGCCGTCGTCCTGGAGACACGGTAGCGAGCAGAACGGCCCAACAGACCAAGAACTCGCACCACAGGAGTTTCCCGGGGCACGTTCTCCGCCGTCCTGCCGTCCGGCGGGGGGAACTCAACGGGCTTTGCCGTCACTCATGGCCGTCGAGGAGTTCCCGGGTGCGACGCAGCAGGGCTGTCTGCCGGTGGTTCGTGGGTGGCCGCCACGACGTGCTCCCCGGCAGCGGCCTTGCCGTTCCAGCCGTTGGTCAGGTCGATCGAGCGGGGATCCACCTGACCTGGGATCAGCAGGAAACCAGATG
>NZ_JBFAET010000022.1:0-76409 GCF_040642095.1 Streptomyces sp. NPDC020362 | reverse complement strand
GGTGGGCGACGCGGTGCGCAGACGGCGGTGGCGGTCGGCGAGGCCGGACTGCCCACCGGTGACCGGCGCTGATCGACGGCTTCGCGGGCAAGGAGCAGATCGACATCGTCGACGACTTCGCCTACCCGTTCCCCGTCACGGTGATCTGCCGCCTGCTCGGGGTGCCGCGCGAGGACGAACCGAAGTTCCGCGTGTGGGTGAACGACCTCATCAACTCGATCGACTACAACCCCAAGACCGACCCGAAGGAAAAGCTGGAGAACGGCGTACAGGCCCGCAAAGAGCTGCGCCAGTTCCTCGGCGGGCTGCTGGAGCAACGCCACGGCCGACCGGCCGACGACCTGTTGTCACGGCTGGCCAACGATGACGGGCCGGACGGGCGGATGACCGACGAGGAGATCGTCAGCACCGCCAACCTGCTGCTGATCGCCGGCCACGAGACCACCGTCAACCTCATCACCAACGGCATGCTGACGCTGCTGCGTCACCCGCAGGTGCTGCAGCGACTGCGCGACGACCCGGACCTGGTCGTGCCGCTGGTCGAGGAACTGCTGCGCTACGAGCCCCCCGTGCACATCATTCCCTGGCGGGCGGCGTACAGCGACGTCACCGTCGCCGGCACCGTCATCCCCAAGGGCTCGCAGATCATGCTCATGCTCGCCTCGGGCAGCCGCGATCCGAACCGCTTCCACGATCCCGACCGCTTCGACCCCGATCGGCGGGACAACCAGCACCTCGGGTTCGGCAGCGGCATCCACCTGTGCTTCGGCGGCCCGCTGGCCCGGCGGGAGGCCCAGATCGCGCTGAGCGAACTGGTACGCCGTCTCGACCGGCCCGGCCTGGTCACCGACCCGCCACCGTACCGGCGCAGCCCGGTCCTTCGCGGTCCGATCCATCTGACCGTCGAGCGGAGTGACGGCTGACGAGAAGCCGGCAGAGGTCTCGGGGTCCTGGATCGGCTACGACCGCACGCACGTCGTCCTCCGGCCCGACGGGAAGGCGGGCATCCGCCTCCTGGACGGGCAGGAAGGGGACTTCGAAGACAGATGGCGGCTGTCCGGCACCGGAACCTGGAAGCCGGCCGACGTGTTTGCAGGAGCGCGGCCTCGTCCGGCGATGAGGCCGGGTTCCCTGTCGCCACCGGTCATCCCCAGGGGATCGACGTCGCCATCGGTCGTGGTGGGGCCGGGTGAGGCGGAGGCGGGCGCCGTGGTCTGATCCGAGCCTTCGGAGAAGGCCGGTGACGGTCTGCCGGGACAGTGCGCCTGCTCCAGCGCGTGCGCCCCTCCGATGAAGGTATTGGGGTCCGCCAGGGTGTTGTCCGCCCTCTCGCAGGTTGTCGGCGGCTTCGGGGTGCACCCTCTCGAAGATGGCGCGGTCGTCGTCGGCATGGGCAGCTGTGGGCGCGGTCATCGCGAGGCCGGCCAGGGCTGTGACGGTGGCCCGCTCCGAGGGCCGGGGCGTCTGGAGGCTGCCGAGTCCTGCTGGGGGACGTGGCCGGTGGCCAGTGCGGTGCTCAGCCCGGCTCTGCCGTCGATGGCGAGCTTGCGGTAGACGTGCGTGAGGTGGAACTCCACGGTCCGCCGGCTGACGAACAGCGCGGCGGCGATGGCCTGGTTGTCCATGCCGCCGGCAGCGAGGGCAGCGATGCGCCGTTCGCGTTCGGTGAGGGCCCGTACACCCGACTGACGTTTGCGGCGCGGTCGCGCTCCGGTGGCCAGCAGCGCTCGGTGGGCGCGCTCCGAGAGAGGCGCGGCGCCCGAGGCGTCCGCGAGGTCGAGGGCCTGTCGCAGGGCTGTCCTTGCCTCTGTGGGGCGGTCGGTGGCGTGCAGTGCTTCGCCGAGGTCGGTGAGGATCCGGGCGAGGTCGTGCCGGGCGGGTGTGGTCCGAAGGAGCGCGGCGGCTTCGGACAGGGTGGTCACGGCCTCGGGGCCGGTCTGCAGGCGGCCCATGGTCCGCAGGCTGGTGGCGACAGCGCGGGGACTGCCCCAGCGCCGTGCGAGCACGAGTTCCGCCTCGGCCAGTTCCCTGGCGGTGTCGTCGTCGCCGAGGCGCTGGTGGACGCGCGCCGCGTGGGAGCGCCAGGGGACGAGAGCGGGGTTGTCGTAACCGCCGTTTCGCATCTGCCGTGCGCAGGCGTCGAGTTCCTCCAAGGCCGTGTGATACCGGCCGTGGGCGTGGTGGGTTCGAGCGCGTGCGGCGTGGAGAACCGCCCAGCTCCAGTGGTTGCCCGTGGGGCCCTGATGGGAGGCGCGGCAGAGACTCCCGGCTTCTTCGGCCTCGCCCAGGTCGATCAGGGCGTTGATGACCTGGGCGGTGGCATAGGGCTCGTACCGTTGCCCGGGAGGTGTGAGGGCGAGGGCCTGTCTGCCGAGGGACAGGGCCGAGGCCAGGTCGCCCATGCGGTGGGCGATCTTGGCGCGCATGGCCATGAAGAGGGACCGCAGGGGGGCCGGCTGGTTGCGCATGTCGTCGCCGAGGAGCTGGTCGCAGCAGTGCGCGGCGTCGGTGAGGCGGTCGGCGTGCAGCAGCGCGACCGCCGCGAACGCGGCCGTGAGGGCGGGTTCCTCCCTCGGCCCGGGGCGCGCCAGCGCCTGGTCGGCGAAACCGGCGGCGGTGTGGGCGCATTGTCCGGTCAGGGTGGTTTTGAGAGCGAGGGCGGCCAGCAGCAGGCGCTGTCCGGGGCTGGTGCCGGCCAGGCCGTCGGCCATGTTGGCGCGGGCGACCCAGGCGTCGGCCATGTGCGGTGTCTCCTCCAGAAGGACCAGGATGCCCTGGGCCCACAGGCGGTACAGCGCCTCGCGGTCGTTCTCGCCGATCCGCCCGGCGAGCGCGTCCAGCAGGGCCACGGCTTCCTCGGCGCGGCCGGTGCGTGCCAGTGCCTCGGCCAGGTGCGGCACCAGTGCAGCCTGTGTGCCGATGTCCTCCTCCCCCTCGAGGGCCGTGCGCAGGTGGCCGACGGCCGAGCCCGGGGCGAGGTGGACCTCGGTGATGCCCAGCAGGGTCAGGAGCTGCGGGCGGTCGCTGTCCGCCGGCGGCTCCGCCAGGGCCCGGCGCAGGTACGCGCGGGCAGCGGGCGGATCGGGACGCTCGCCCGCGATGCGGGCCGCCTCGTGCAGTACCGGCACCCGCCAGTCCTGGCCGTCCGGGGCGGTACGCAGAAGCATGTCCGCGATCTTCGTGGGGCCGGCACCGAGATCGCGCAGTGCCTCGGCTGCCCGGGAACGCAGCTCGTCGAGTGTGCGCTCGCCGGCCAGCGCGGTGACGGCCTGCGCGAGGACCGCACCGGCAGGCTGCCAGGGCGGGCCTGCCCTCAGCAGTCCGGCGTCCTCCAGGGCGGTCACTGCCTGTTCCGCGGCCGGCAGGTCGATCCCGGCCGTGCGGGCCAGCAGCGGCAGGTCGGCAACACGGTCGAGGGCGGTGACCGCGGTGGCAGCGGCACTCACCGCGGGAGCATGACGGTTCAACAACAGCGGCAGGGCTCCCAGCAGGGCCCGGTCGCAGATGCCGACCGCTTGCCCGCTTGTGATCTGCGCGGGCGGGGTGCCGGTACGGGCGAGGGCCTCGGCCACGGCGTCGAGCAGTGCGAGGTTGCCCCCGGCGGCACGGTGGCACAGTGCCGCGGCCTCTTCCCCGAGGGCTTGACCGAGCCTGTCGGCCAGGTACTGCGCGGTGCCCTGTCGAGACAGCGTCCGCGGGCGCAGGCGGGGGAATTCCGGACACGCCACCAGCTCGGCCGCGAGCACACCGCCGGGGGCGCCGGAAGCGGTACGGGTGGCCACGGCCAGGGCTATGCAGACGCCGTGCAGGCGGCGGGCCAGATACGCCAGCCACTGCTGAGACAGCTCGTCGGCGTGCTGGGCGTCGTCCACCAGCAGGGCCAGGGGGGCGTGGCGGGACAGACGCATCAGCGTCAGGTACAGGTCGCGGAACCGGTCGACGGGCGGGGTGCCGCCGTGGTGGCCGGTGGACGGCACCACCGCCTGGTCCCCGTCCAGCAGGCTGTGGTCCTCGTCGTTCAGGTGCGGGTCGAGCAACTGCCGCACGGCCGCCCACGGCACCCGGGCCTCCCGGGGACAGCAGCGGGCCCGCAGCACCCGTGCCTCCTGCATCCGGGCCAGTGCGGCGGCCTCCGCCAGAAGCGTGCTCTTCCCGGTGCCCGCCGGCGCTTCGATCAGTACGGCCGTGCCGTTCCCTTCGAGGGCCCGGCCAAGGACGAAATCCAGGGTCCGCAGCTCCGCGGTGCGTTCCACGAGAGGCGTCATCGTTCCTCCTGGCCGTTGCGCAAACCGTGCCCGCATCAAGGAGAAGCACGCCGGCCAGTGCGCACGCTGCGGGAATGTCCGGGCGTCGTGATGTCGGCGGCCATTTGACGTACGCCGCCTTTGGCGCCGGGCCCGGTGGCTGCCCATCGTCACCCGCCGGGCCTTGCCACTAAAAGTGGCCAAGAGTCCTGACTGACCCAAGAAACATTAAAGAGGGTGCAAATCGCGGAAGTGTTGTGCGGAATGCAAGAACACGCGCCGTGCGGGAGTTCCGCAGGCCCCTCCGCAGCTGTCCGGAGCGGCATCCGCAGGCTTGGCGCGGCAGCCCCACAGGATCGGCCGCAGGACCGGAGCACACTCCTTGCCGCGGCGCTGACCTGCAATTTCTCATGCTTCTACGCCACTTCGGCGAGCCGGCCGACAGCCCTGCGGGCCGGCGATCCGACAAGGAGACTCATTCATGCCAAAGCACCGTGCCGTGCCAAAACGCCGTGCGGCCACCGTACGCGCGGCTCGGCGGGCTTCCGCCGGTGCCGCCGTAGCCGCCCTCGGCATCACCGGCATCGTCGGGCTCGCGTCCACCGCTCATGCGGACGACGGACCCTCGTCCAGCGGAGTCGTTTTCCCCGGCGACTCCTTCGACTCCGAGGCGTTCAACCGCATCATGAACGAACCCCTCGACGAATTCGCTCAGGAGGAGCAGACGAACAACCCCACCGGGTCGAACGATCCCATCGTCGACGGCAACGGTATTCGCTGGGACACCGACGGCTGCTCCGACCCCACCGGCCAGTTCGGAGGCGGGGACGCGCGCATCGCTTGCGAGCGGCACGACGTCGCCTACCGCACCCTCCAGCAGGACGGCCTGTGGAACGCGGACAGCATGAACGATGCCAACAGGAATTTCACCGACGACCTGAGCACACTCCAGCAGCAGGGAAGAATCAGCGAAACCCAGGAAATCGGTCTCGGGGTGGGTGCCGGGGTCGGCTCCAACCTCCCGGGTTCGGCCTTCGGTTACGAGATCAACGGTCTTCCCGAGTACGACGGCAGTTCAGGCAGTCCCTTCGACGACCAGGCCGGCGCCGACGGCGTGTTCCAGCCCTCGGAAGGCGCACGGTAGGCAGGAAGCGGCACAACGCCGGCATCCCCGCCGGGTGCGGCGGATCCCATCACCCGCCGCACCCGGCCCATGTCCACGCCGGACGACCGGCTGGTCGCAGGAGACCTCTCCGACAGGAATCGGCGCACAGTGCGCAGGCATTGGTGCCGTCCTCCGTACACACCTCGCCGAGGATCCCGGAGGAATCCGCAGCAGTAGCGGCAACCGGTTGCGGACCCGGCGGCGCACCTCATCGACTTCAGCGGCGCACCCCATCGACTTCTTTCGACACCGGCCCGGCGGGCCGTCCCACGCCGAAGCGTTGAACCCGGCCATCCACCGCCGGTGATCCATACGGCGGCGAATCGAGACCGCCCGGCCTACAGAACGGATACACGCCATGCGACCTTCTGCTGCCCGATTCCGCGATTCACACGCGTACCCACCACACCTGCGTGGGGCATCTCGCCGAAGCCCGGACGCATCTGGCGGGAACTCAGGTGTGCCGTGCCGGGCGGGCCGAAATGCCCGCACGGGATGTCGTGCACGCGGCGCACGATCCTCGGCACGCCTCCACCGCTCCCGGCCTCACACATTTCAGGGACACAGGACGGGCAGGTGACGAGAATGCCCCGGCGACATCAGTCCCACGCGCCCGAGACGAGAGGCAGCGAAGCAGCGCTGCCATGGGCCGCTCTGCCCGATGCGGCACTCGTCGCGAGACTGCGCACCCCCGCCACCTCGTCAAGGCCGTCCGGCCTGGGGTCGGCCGACCCCAGGGCCTGCAGGAAGCAGATCGCAGCTGCCGCGGCCGAGCTGCGCAGACGCCGCCTTCCCGCCGTGCTCGACTACGCCGGCCTCTTCGCGGCCGAGGCCTCCGTACAGGCCCTGACGCGGGAGGCACTCCAGCACGCCGTGCGCGACATACGCACCGCGCCGGACGTCGACCATCCGCCTCCCCACCACCCGCTCCTCCTCGTCGAGCGGACCGCCGGACTGTGGGCCGGCACCACGCGCCGAAAGGAACTCTCCGCCGACTTCGTCGCATGGCTGGACCGTACGACGCACACCCTCCCCCGCCGACCGTCCACCGCGCCGCCCTCCCGGGAATGCGACTCCATCGTCCGGGCGTACCAGGAACTGCCCCGGCGTACCCAGGGCGCCCTGTGGCACAGCGTCGTGCAACGGGACGGCGCCCATGCGGCCGGCCGGTCTCTTGGCGTGCACCCCGACAGGGTGCCCCACCTCCGACGCAGTGCCCTTGAAGACATCCGCCTGGCCTATCTGCACCTGGACTCCGAACCGGCCGCCAAAGGGCATTGCCGCTGTTTCAGCTCCCTCCTGGAAGCTGCGACCCGCCGCAGGGGCGCCTACCCCAGTGACGCCCTCGACCGGCACACGGCCGTCTGCTTCGGCTGCTCCCGCGCCCGCTCCGTGCTGAACGGCATGAACGAGCGGCCGGGCGAGGTGATGGCCGCAGCTCTGCTCCCCTGGGGCGGCGCCGCGTTTGCGGCTGCCAGACGTCGGCGCACCACCAACGCTCTGCCGGCCCCTCGGGCCGGGCGGATGCCGGGCACCAGGGGCCGCGCCCAGCCGCGTACGGAAAGGGCGCCGGGCCTGCCATGGCTGCGGCACGTCGCCCGCAAGTGCCCGGCAGTGACTGTCACGGCGGCTGCGGGGATCCTCGCAGCGGCTGCCACCACCGTCCATCTGCCCGTGAACGGCCACACCACCGGCGCTGCCGATCCCGTGCCCCGGGACTCCGCCCGGACCTCTCCCCACCCGGCCGCCCCAACTCCTGCACGCGGTCCAGCACCCGACAGGTCCGACGGGACCGGGACCGGCTCCCGGCCTTCGGACGACACGGACCGTGGCGAAGCAGAGGTCCACGTACCCGGGCAGACCCCGGCCAGGAGTCATGCGAGCACCTCCTGGCACAGTTCATCCGCCCGCCCGGGGCTTCCCGCGTCGGTGCACGCGCACGGGCAGGCACGTGCTCACCCGGAACTCGCCGGCATCCCGTCCGGCCTGTTCCACGCCGGGTACCCGCCCGCGCGGGGCGGGGCCCAGGCCATGGCCCGCACGGTCGCCGACGCCCCGGACCGCAGCCTGGACCCCCATGGCGCCGTCCGCCGCATGGCCCAGACGACGGAACACCTCGTTCTCGACGTTGGATTCGCGTACCACGTACACCTCTTCGGTCTCGGGGGAAGAGGGCACCGCGGAGGTTGCGTCGGCGTCGGTGACGCGGCCATGCCGGCGCCGGGGCAACAGCCCCACGCTCCCGCGGTGCAAAGCTTCGGCGCCCCGACCTCCTGCAATGACGAAGGGAATGACGCGGCTCGGTCGGAAAACCCGGCGGCGCGGCCCGTCGGAGCCAACGCTCTCACCGGAACTCTGCCCCGGATCGTCGGCGACGCGCCCCTGTAAACGCCTTCCTTTCCGGGAACCTCTGTCAATCGCCGGCGGCTCCACCGGTTTGTGCTGGGCATGCACCCAGCGCGAGCCGGTGGAGCCTCGTCCCCCCCTGCGGAGCCCCCTGCGGAGCCGTCTTTCCGTGCCGTCCCGCCCGAACGCTGTCCGTGCGATCCGGACATGAGAACGGGGGCTCGAAGGAAAGGGGAATCGAGCCACCGGAAGGCGAGAGCGGAATCACGGAATGCGATGCATCATGCTCTCGCTGTAGTCTGCAAGGTGTCGGATATGGGTTTCCTCCGAATCAGGAGGCCGAACCGTGGACGAGGCCAGGCACACCGGTCGTCCGTCGCCCAGGGAGGAACGGCCGGTCGAGCGCATCGACGCGGTGCTGTTCGACATCGGCGGGACGATCTACGACGACGAGCGCTATCTTCAGGCGCTGCACCAAGCGGTCGCCGAGCTGGCCGGAGACGTCGACGAGGCCGAATTCTGGGGGCTGTACGACGCCGAGCGTGAAGGCGGCAGCAGAGTGCTGCACGCCGCTTTCGCCCGTCGGTTCGTCCCCGGCGGGGACGTGGCGCTGCTGCACCGGCGCATCGTTCAGCACTGGGAGTACCCGCTCGAGGCCCTCTACACCGATGTCCGGCCAACCCTGCACGCGCTGGCGCACCAGTACCGGCTCGGCATCGTCTCCCTCTCCCCGCCGCAGGTACGGGACGCGCTGCGCCGCGACGGCCTGGACGGATTGTTCGACGCGATTCTGCTCGGGGGCGAGCCCTTCGAGAAGCCGGATCCCCGCGCGTTCCTCACGGCGCTGGAGCAGCTGGGAGTGCCCCCTGCCCGCGCCGCCTATGTCGGCAACTGGCTCGACACCGACATCCGGCCCACGGCGCGGCTCGGTTTGCGCACGGTGTGGATGCTGCGCGGCGAGGCCCCGCCGGCGCCGACGAGCAGCCAGCTCGAAGAGCCCGACGCAGTGATCACCTCACTGACCGGACTGCCGACGGCCCTGGCCCGGCTGACGAACCGTCCTGCCCCGGCGGTGAAGCGCGTGCGGGGCATGTCGACCGCCGCCGTCGACATCACCGGGCAGTACCGGACCAGGCAGCGGCTGTCCATCGTGAACGCGGCCAGTGTCCGCATCGGCAGCACACTCGACGTGACGCGGACTGCTCAGGAGCTTGCGGACGTGGCTGCCGAGCACTTCGCCGACTTCGTCAGCGTGGATCTGTTCGAGTCCGTCTTTCACGGCATCGAGCCCGAGTTCAGGCCGGTCACCGGGGCTGTCGTCCTCCGCCGTGCCGCACAGCAGTCCGTCCTGCACGGCTGCCCGGAGTCCGTGGTGAAACCGGGGCAGACGGACCACTACCCCGAGGACTCACCCATGGGCCGTGCCCTGGCCACCGGAAAGCCGGCGTGGTACTGGGTCGAGGATCCGGACATCCAGCGGTGGCTGGTGCACGACACCCCGCGTTCCCGAACCGTGCGCGAACACGGGATCCACTCCCTCATCGTGGTGCCGCTGCTCGCCCGCGGCACCACCCTGGGACTCGCCGTGTTCCTTCGGCACCGTACGCCCGATGCTTTCGACGCGAACGACCTGCTCCTGGCCGAGGAGATCACAGCCAGAGCCGCCCTCGCCATCGACAACGCCCGCCGCTACACCCGCGAGCACAACACAGCGGTGGCGCTGCAACGCAGCATGCTCCCCCGGCAGGCGCCCCGACAGACCGCGGTGGAGGTGGCCTCCCGCTACGTGCCGGCCAACTCCAAGGCAGGCATTCGTGGCGACTGGTTCGACGTCATCCCCTTGTCCGGTGCCAGGGTCGCGCTCGTCGTGGGCGACGTCGTCGGGCACGGCATCCAGGCCTCGGCCACCATGGGGCGCCTCCGCACCGCCGTCCTCACGCTCGCCGAGATCGACATTCCACCCGACGAACTGCTCACGCAGCTCGACGACCTCGTGCTGCGGCTCGATCGCGAGGCGGGCCCGTCCTCGCCGGAGGTCGCGGAGCCCGAAGGCGAGGTGGTCGGCGCCACGTGCCTGTACGCGGTCTACGACCCGGTCTCCCGCCACTGCACCCTTGCCCGCGCCGGGCACCCCGCCCCCGCCGTCGTGCATACGGACGGCACGGTCGACTTCCCCGACCTGCCCGCCGGCCCGCCACTGGGCCTGGGCGGCCTGCCTTTCGAGTCGGCCGAGCTCGTCCTTCCCGAAGGCAGCCTGATCGCCCTGTTCACCGACGGTCTCATCGAAGCCGCCGACCGGGACGTGGACATCGGGCTGATGCGGCTGCGGGAGGCACTGAGCAACGTCCCACCGTCTCTGGAGGACGCCTGCGACAGGGTGCTGCGTGCGATGCTGCCCGACAAGCCCTCCGACGACGTCGCCCTGCTCCTCGCCCGCCCCCAGACCCTCGACGCCTCTCAAGTCGCCACCTGGGACCTGCCCTCGGACCCCGTCGTGGTGGCCCGTGCCCGCCAACTGGCGGCCGACCAACTCGCCTCCTGGGGGCTGGACGAGACATCCTTCGTCACCGAACTGGTGGTGAGCGAACTCGTCACCAACGCCATCCGTTACGGCCAACCGCCCATTCGGCTGCGCCTGATCAAGGACGCCGGTCTCGTCTGCGAGGTCTCCGACGCCAGCAGCACCTCACCCCACATGCGGCGGGCCCGCACCTATGACGAAGGCGGACGTGGTCTGCTCCTGGTCGCCCAGCTGACGCAGCGTTGGGGCACCCGTCACACCACGTTCGGAAAGACGATCTGGGCCGAACAGCCCCTTTCCGCACGCCATTGAGTTCTGCAACCCGGGGACGCGGGTTGCCGAGATCACAGAGGTGCCACGGGCCTTGAGTGGAATCTGCCGTGGAAACACCCGCAGGGTGCCGCCTCTGCACGAAGGAATGCGTCCCGGCCTCCGTAGGCAACTGCCGGGGAACCGCACTCTTCGCCCCAGCAATGACGGCGAGTCATTGTGGCGGGGCAGCCGGCGTCATTCACTGTGCTCGGGCGAGCGAGGGCTGGAATGCCGGCCTTCACGATCTGCGCCTGCAACCAACCGGACAAGAAGGTAGATGCACAGTGGGAAGACATCGAAAGCCATCGAACTCGCCAAGCGCACGCCGCGTGGGCATGGGCTTCGCCACCGCCGCTCTAGGGGTCACCGGGATCGGACTCACCGCCACCTCCGCCCACGCGGAAGAGGCGTCCACGCCCTTTTCGGCTGATGCGTTCAAGGCGGTGATGAACTCGCCCCTGGACGACTTCGCGAAGTATTCCTCGGAGCGCGACAACTACGTGAAGGAGCATCCCGAGGAGTTCAAGCAGCGCCAAGGGAAATACGGCCCGGAGATCGTTGACAAGGAAACCGGTATACGGGTGGACACTGACGGGTGCTCCGTCCCCGGCTGGCTCCAGGGGGCGACCGGTATAGGGCCCGACAGCCCCGCACAGGTTGCGTGCCAGCGGCATGACCTGGGCTACCGCACCCTTCAGGAGAACCACCTGTGGAGCCAGGCCGGCAAGGATCAGATCGATGCGAGGTTCAGGTCCGATCTCGAGGAGCTTCGGCGGGAAGGAAAGCTCGAGCAGTACCAGGTAACCGATCTGGACGTCGGCGGTACGTTGGGTTCGCAGCTTCCGAAGTCGGTCCTCGGGTACGAGGTCACGGGGATTTCTGACTGGGACGATCCGACCGGTGAAGTTCCCTACACCTACACCGATTCGGGGGCGGGGGTGCGGGCCCCGCAATCCTAGGACGCCCGTTGAAGGAAGCGACGGCGGAAAGGCCGCTACCACCTCCCCGCCGTCGCCACCCCCGGCTCCGCCGACCAGCAACAGGTTGTGCTCGCCGGCCCGTTCGCGCGCATCCCGGCGAAGGTGGCGGAGATGCCGGGGAGCGATGGCTGCGCACCGCGGCCCAGGCCGCCCACCCGGCCCGCCGGCAGACCGGCCTGCCGGCGGAGCCTGGCACAGCCCGGGAGACGGATGTTCAGGTGGTCCGGGGGGAGAAGAAGCCCACGGCGCTGACCGGCTCGGACGCCGTGGGGCTCTGTCGTTGCCGGTCGGCGTCGGCCGGCCTCGCGCGATGCCGGGGCGGCCCGGCATCCCGTTCCTACCGGGGCCCGGCCGGGCCGGGCGGATACCCCGGGGCGGGGCCGAAGGGCGGTGGGCCCCACTGCGGCGGAGGGGCCGACGCGGCGGCGAGCCGCCGGCGGTGGCGGCCGCGGCGCACGGCGGTGACGACGGTGATGGTCGCGACTGCGGCAAGCGCGGCGAGGAAGCAGCCGACCCCCGCAGCGATGCCGCCGATCGTGGCCCCCACCTGCGGTTTGTCTCCCAGCGCGAATTGGGCCGGCAGCTCCGAGGTGCAGGTGAGCGTGTAGTCGCCGCTGCTGCGGGGCTTCACCTCGAAGACACGGTCCCAGGTACGGGAGCCGAGGGTGATGCGGAAGGTGCTGTTCGGCTGGGTCATCGACCCGGACTGCATCCGTGGGATCCGGCAGTCGACCTGGCCCTTTCCGGACTGGGAGACGTAGATCGCCTTGGTCTCCCCCCGGACAAAGCTGAACGTCTGTGACTCGCCGCTGGAAAAGCTCCGCGCGGTGTCGATCGAATCGACCGTGTCCTTCACCGCCACCGCGATGAGGGCGATACCCGCACCAGCCAGTACGAGCCCCAGCAGCGCGGCCACGAAGTACCAGATGCGCCGCGGTCGCAGGTCCTTTGCCGGGACGTTCGGCGCCGGAGGCGGCGGGCCGCCGTACGGTGCACCCCAGGGAGTCTGTATTGCCACAACGTTGCATCCTAGGGCAGGCGCTTGCAGCAGTATCCGGTGATAATCACGGCTGTGCTGTGCCGGTGACTCTGCACCACCCGGCCGCGCCCCGATACCCGCTCGCTCTGAACGAACGGGCGACCTGCCCTCGGCCGGCGCCTCGGCGGCGATCCCGACAACACGTCCATGGGACCTGGCAGACCGGCGACGCCAGGGCTTACGGCGTGGCTTCATGAACAATCTGGACGACGCAAGGAGCACGCTGCGCTGATGACCAGCCCTTCCCACGTGGACGACGACCGCGGCTGCCTCCGCCTGGTCCTCGCGGTACCACTCATCCTTCTCACCCTTGTCGCTGCGTACTTCTGCTGGACGGCACTGATCATCCGCCCGTCCGGGCCCTGGGACGACGACGCCTATGCGGGCGTCGTTCTGTCGTGCGTGCTCACCATCGGGGCGGCCGGCGCGGCGGCAGCGTTGTGGGTACTGCCGCCGGTACGCCGAGTGATGCAGTGGTGGGCAGGCCCGGCCGTGTTGCTCGGGGTGGTCGCAGGGGTGCGATGGGTGATGGGGGGTTGAGACCGCCACCGCCACCGCTGCGCCCACCTGCCCCGGCAAAAGCCTCCCACGGCTGTTTCGGACGCCCGCGTGGTGTTGCATCTGCCGATGCCTTGCGACTCCGGAATCCCCGAGTGTCGCGGTCCCAACGGGCTGCGGAAGCGGGATCCCGAGGCCGAGAGGCTCGTCATGTACGAGTACTGCAGGGGGATCCTGAGATCCGGCGACCGGCCTGGCAGATGCGGCGCAGGAACCGCACGCTCGAGGCCGAGCCGAACGCCGCGCACCGGGCTGTCGCCGAGCAGGAGAAGTCCGGGCCGACGCCGTACGACGACCGAGCCGACGACGTCGTACGCGAGCCCACCGGCACGGCACCCCCGAAGCTCCTGGCCCGGCTGACCACCAAGAGCGACCGGATCGCACGACGGTCCGTGGACCCGTGAGCATCGGCGAGGCGACGACGTGGAGGACGTAGAGGTGTTCTGCGGGCCGGAGCGGGGAAATTCCGCGTCGGCCTGCTCCGGTGCGGCCTTCTCCCGGCGTTCGCTGAGCCTGTGCTGCGGCGTGCCTTCCACGAACTGCTCAGAACAGGGCCGTCCCCCGCTCGAAGTCCAGCAGCCGCTGCTTGCGGTCCAGGCCGCCGCCGTAGCCGGTGAGGTCACCGGCCGCGCCGATGACGCGGTGGCAGGGCACGATGATGCCGATCGGGTTCTTGCCGTTGGCGAGGCCGACCGCGCGGGACGCCTTGGGGTTGCCGACGGCGTGGGCGAGGTCGCCGTAGGAGCGGGTCTCGCCGTACGGGATACGGGTCAGCTGGTCCCAGATGCTGCGCTGGAACGGAGTGCCGTTCAGGCGGAGTTCGAGGGTGAACTCGGTCAACCCGCCCGCGAAGTAGGCCGCGAGCTGCTCCTCGGCCTCGGTGAAGAGGGTGTCGTCGCGGGGGCCGAAGGTCTCCTCCGGCGGGCGGTGGCGCTGGCCGGTCATGTAGAGGCCGCACAGGACGCCGTCGTCGGCGACGAGGGTGAGGGGGCCGTAGGGGCTGTCGATGACGGTGTGCTGTTTCATCCCGGAGATCCTTACACGGGCAGGAAGTTGATCGGGTGGCTGTCGGTCGCCCACAGGTACTGGACCGCGTAGGCGCGCCAGGGCCGCCAGGCCTCGGCGCGGGCGGTCAGCGCGGCGGGGGTGGCGGGCAGGCCCAGCTCCCCGGCGGCGCGCCGGATTCCCAGGTCGGTGGGGAGGAAGGCGTCGGGGTCGCCGAGGGCGCGCATGGCGATGACGTCGACCGTCCAGGGCCCGAAGCCGGGCAGGTCGAGCAGGCGCGCGCGGGCCTCGGTCCAGTCGGACTCGACGCCCAGGTGGAGTGTGCCGTCGGCGAGTTGACGCACGAGGGTGGTGAAGGTGGTACGTCGGGTGCGGGGCATGGCGAGGGTCTCGGGGTCCACGTCGGCCAGCGCCTCGGGGGACGGGAAGAGGTGGGTGAGGCCGCCTTCGGGGTCGTCCAGGGGTTTGCCGTGCGCGGTGACCAGGCGGGCCGCGTGGGTGCGGGCGGCGGCCGTGGAGACCTGCTGCCCGAGCACGGCGCGGACGGCGAACTCGGCCTCGTCGACCGTGCGCGGCACTCGGCGGCCCGGCGCCTTGTCGACCAGAGGCGCGAGGAACGGGTCGGTGCGCAGCTGGTCGTCGACGGCGACCGGGTCGGCGTCCAGGTCGAGCAGGCGCCGGCAGCGGCTGGTGGCCACGGTCAGATCGCGCAGGTCGCTCAGGGTGAGCCGGCAGGCGATGTGGTCGGGCCGGGGCGTGAGCGCGGCGATCCCGTGTCCGTACGGCAGCCGCAGGGTGCGCCGGTAGGCGCCGTCCCGCCACTCCTCCACGCCGGGTACGGCCGTGGCGGCCAGGTGACCGAAGAGGTTGTCGGGGTTGAGCGGGGCGCGGAACGGCAGCCGCAGTGCGAGGGTTCCGGGGGTGCCCGCCGCGCTGCCGCTGTTCTTCGGCACCCTGGTGCGCAGCTCGCTCGGGGACAGGGCGAAGACCTCGCGCACGGTGTCGTTGAAGGTGCGGATGGAGGAGAAGCCGGCCGCGAAGGCGATCTCGGCCATGGGCAGCGCAGTCGTCTCGACGAGCAGCCGCGCGGTCTGGGCGCGCTGGGCGCGGGCCAGCGCGAGGGGGCCTGCGCCCAGCTCGGCGAGCAGCTGCCGCTCCACCTGCCGGGTGCTGTAGCCGAGCCGGGTGGCCAGGCCCGGCACACCGTCGCGGTCCACGACCCCGTCGGCGATCAGCCGCATCGCCCGGGCCACCAGGTCGGCGCGGTGGTTCCATTCCGGGGAGCCGGGGCTGGTGTCGGGGCGGCAGCGCTTGCAGGCCCTGAACCCGGCCTGCTGGCAGGCGGCCGCGCTCGGGTAGAACGTCATGTTCTGCGGCTTGGGCGGGACGGCCGGGCAGCTGGGCCGGCAGTAGATGCGGGTGGTCAGGACAGCCGTGAAGAACCAGCCGTCGAACCGCGCGTCCTTGGACTGCACGGCCCGTACACAGCGCTCCCTGTCGAAGTGCATCGCTGTCTGCATGCGTCCAGGATCGTCCACGCCCACGACCGGCCGCTGGCGGGAATCCGACACGTACGTGCGCCGACCTCGGTGTCTGTCATCCGCACATCGACACCCACCTGAGCCGACCCCGGTGCCTGTCATCCGCACATCGACACCCACCTGAGCCGACCCCGGTGCCTGTCATCCGCACATCGACACCCACCTGAGCCGACCCCGGTGTCTGCCGTCCGCACATTCGACCCGTATGTTGGCCGGCCTCGGCGCCGGAGACGGACGCCGTCGGCGCAGCCCGCACGTACCCGCGCCGACCTCGCCGCCCACCACCCGCGCGCCCCACGCACGCCTGCACCGACCTCAGCATCCGCCAACCCCGATCCCCGGGGTCCCCCGGCCGTACGAGGATCGCGTGGGCGCCCCTCGGTCCGGGTACACCTCGGGGTGCCCCTGGCGGCGGGCGGCACGGGTGCCTCGGCATGGACGGTCCTCCCCGTCCCGGCCCTGGCTACGATGCCGCCATGGGCCAGGAAGCCGGCGCCTTCGCGCACGATGCCGCCGAGGCGGAGCGGCCCGAAGGCCGCCGGGCGCGGATGTGGCCCCTGTACGCCGCCGGTTTCACCACCGCGTTCGGCGCGCACGGCGTCGCCGCGAGCCTCGGGGCCCGCTCGCCCGACGCGGTCGGCTCGCTGCTCGTGCTGGGCGGCCTGCTCGCCCTCTACGACGGTGCCGAAGTCGTGCTGAAGCCGGTCTTCGGCACGCTGGCCGACCGGGTGGGGGCGCGCCCGGTGCTGCTGGGCGGGCTGGCCGCCTTCGCCGTCGCCTCGGCCGTGTACGCCGCCGGGGGCGGACCGGGACTGCTGTGGGCGGCCCGGCTGGGGCAGGGGGCCGCCGCCGCGGCCTTCTCCCCCGCGGCCTCGGCGCTGGTCGCCCGGCTGCACCCCGCGGCCGGGCAGGGACGGGCGTTCGGGAGCTACGGCTTCTGGAAGTCCCTGGGCTACACGCTGGGTCCGCTGCTCGGCGGGCTACTGGTGTGGGCGGGCGGGCTGCGGCTGCTGTTCGCGGTCCTGGCAGTGCTGGCCGCGGTGGTGGCGGGCTGGGCGGCGGCAACCGTCCCACGGGTGCCGCCGCTGCCCCGGCGCCGGCAGACCGTGCTGGATCTCGGGCGGCGGCTTGCCGACCCGGCGTTCCTGGTGCCGACGGCCGCGCTCGCGGGGGCGACCGCCGCGCTGTCGGCCGGGGTGGGTTTCCTGCCCGTGTCGGGTGCGGCGGCGGGCCTGGGCACGGTGGCGACCGGGGCTGCGGTGTCCGTGCTGGCGGCCTGCACCGCCGTGGTGCAGCCGCGCGCAGGGCGGGCCCTGGACGCGGGACGCCTCGGCACCCGCGCCGGTCTCCTCGGCGGACTGCTGCTCGCGGCGGCGGGACTGGCCGCCGCGATGCTGCCCGGTCTCCCCGGAATCCTCCTCGCCGCGGTCCTGATCGGCACCGGCACCGGTCTGATCACGCCCCTCGGCTTCGCGGCCCTCGCCTCGGGGACGCCCGCGGAACGGCTGGGCCAGACCATGGGCGCCGCGGAACTGGGCCGCGAACTGGGTGACGCGGGCGGGCCGTTGCTGGTCGCGGTGGTCGCCTCGGCCGCGACCTTGGCGTACGGCTTCGGGGCGCTGGCGGTGCTGCTGGCGGCGGGCCCGGCCCTCGCGGCGGGCCTGGCGCTCAGGAACAGCCGCAGGTGAGGACCCTTGCCGGCAGCCCGGCAGCCCGGCAGCCCGGCAGCCCGGCAGCCCGGCAGCCCGGCCGAAGGCAACGGCAGGCGGGCAGCAGGCGGGGCGCGGCGCCGCAGAGCAGGAGCACCGCGCCCCGGGGCCGTCAGGCGGTCAGATGGCCTGTGACCCTTCTGGAGAGTCTTCGCGCCGGACCACGCACAGGGCCCAGATGACGAAGGCGGAGATCGCGATCATCACGACCGACCAGACCGGGGAGTACGGCAGGGAGAGGAAGTTGGCGATGATGATCAGCCCGGCGATCGTGATGCCGCCGACCCGCGCCCACAGCGAGGGCTGGATCAGGCCGAAGCCTACGATCATCGCGACGATGCCCAGGGCCAGGTGGATCCAGCCCCAACCGGTGAGGCTGAACTTGAAGACGTAGTTCGCCGTGGTGACGAAGACGTCGTCCTGGGCGATCCCCATGATGCCCCGGAAGAGGTCGAGTACGCCGGTGATCATGAGCATCACGGCCGCGAAGGTCGTCAGACCACCGGCCCAGGCCTGCCGGGTCGTTTGCGTTTGTGTGCGGTGTGTCGCGGACATCCCGTTTCCTCGTTTCGATCTCGTCGGATGTGCTCAGCGAGGGGCGGTCCCCGTTCCGCCGGCGGCACCCTTGCCGCTGAGGACCAGTTCCTTCGCCCTGCGGAACTCCTCCTCGGAGATGTCTCCGCGGGCCTTGATCTCGGACAGCCTGGCCAGCTCGTCGACGCTGCTGGCTCCGCCCTGGGCGGTCTCGCGGATGTAGGTGTCGAACGCCTTCTGCTGCGCCCTGGCCTGCTCCACCTCGCGGCGGCCCATGTCCTTGCCGCGGGCGATCACATAGACGAGGACGCCGAGGAACGGCACCACGATCACGAACAGCAGCCAGCCCGCCTTGGCCCAGCCGCTCATGCTGTCGTCACGGAAGATGTCGACGATGATCCGGAACAGCAGGACGAACCACAGGATCCAGAGGAAGAACCACAGCATGGTCCAGAAGGCGCTCAGCAGCGGATAGTCGTACGCGAGGTACGTCTGGGCGATCATGTTCACTCCTCCGTTCCGGGCCGTGCCCGGCAGACGATCTCTGCCGTTTTCAGCGTGGGCACGGCAAGAAGAGGGCGCCTCACCCGGGAGGGGTGAGCGTCTGTCGGACCGCGTGCCGCCAGGCGAGGGCGACCGCCAGCTCGACCAGCCCCAACAGGACGAGCCACAGGCCGAGCAGCCGGGTCAGCGCCCGTGCCGACTCGGCGGGCAGGGCCAGGACCACGATGCCTGCGACGATGCCCAGCACCGCCGCGCCGAGCACGACGCCGCGGTGCGGCAGGTCCTTGGTGCCCAGGGCCGTGAAGAGCGTGAGGATGCCGGACACCAGCCAGACGATCCCCACGATCAGCGACAGCGCCGTGATCGTCTGCAAGGGGTGGCGCAGGCAGAGCACGCCCGCCAGGACGAAGACGACCGCGAGCAGCAGCGCGAGAAGCCGTTCCCCGGCCTCCTGGCGCCCGAAGGCCGTGACGAACCGGAAGGCGCCGGTCACGAGCAGGTACAGGCCGATCAGCACGGCGAGGATGTGCAGCGTCTCGTCGGGCCACACCAGCACCAGGACGCCCGGCACCAGGGTGGCGATCGCCGTCCCCAGGATCCACGTCCAGGAGCGCGCGACGACGGCCAGCGCCTCGGTGGGGTCTCCGGTCCGGCCGGGATCCGCCCTGCCGCCGAAGGGGTCCGTTCCGGTCGGGGGTCCGGAATCGTGCGGCACGCTCATGACTCCTCCTCACGAGGCCGGGGGCGAGCGGCCGAAAGGGCCGGACGGGCCGCCGTCCGACCGCCGGTTGCGCCGCGGACCGCCGTCGGAACGGCGCGCCACGGCCTCGCGGTCACTGTCCTGCGCCCGTGCGGGGCACCGGATCACCCACGGCGGGTGATCCCCGCGCGGCGCCCGGACGATGGGCTGGCGAGGTCGGCAAGCGCCGGACCGGACGGAGCGAAGAGGGCCGACCGGAACGAGGAGAGCCGAGATGAGCGATCCCGTGACTGCCCGCCCGGAGCACGCCCGCCGCGGCTGGGGACACCGGCTGCGCCGCCCGGTTCCACAGCCGACCACCTGGGCAAAGGTTCAGGCTGTGGGACGGCCACTGATCATCACGGCCGGGCTGGTCGCGGCCTACTACCTGGCGCCCCTCGGTGTCCGGGGCGCGGGCGCCACTTCGGCACTGCTGCTGTGCGGGCTGTTCGGGGTGGCGCTGGTGTTCGCCTGGGAGATCTGGGCGATCATGCGCTCGCCCTATCCGCGGCTGCGGGCCATCGAGGCGCTGGCCGTCACACTGGTGCTGTTCCTGATGATCTTCGCCGGCGCGTACTACGCCCTGGACAACAACACCCCGGACTCCTTCAGCGAGCGGCTGACCAGGACGGACTCGCTCTACTTCACGCTCACCACGCTCAGCACGGTCGGTTACGGCGATATCACCGCCCGCTCGCAGACGGCCCGGGTGGTGGCCATGGTCCAGATGGCATGCGGTCTGCTCCTGGCAGGCTTCGCCCTGCGGGTGCTCACCGGCGCGGTCGCGACAGGGCTGCAGCGCAAGCGCTCGGCGGCGCCGGGAGCGGCGGACGGGACCGACGACGGCGGATCCGACGGCAACGGCGAGAACGGCACGTCCGGCAGGAACGGCACATCCGACGGGTCCGGCGGGAACGACGGGCACGACGGAGCCGGCGGGAACGGTGCATCCAACGGCTCCCACGGATCCGAGGAACCCGGGCACAAGGCCGGTTCGCACAAGGCCGGGTCCCTCGAGGCCCAGCCGCAGGAGGCCGGGTCGCAGGAGGCCGGGTCGCAGGAGGCCGAGTCACAGGAGGCCGAGTCATGATCGCAACCGCGCCCACTGCTGTGACCGTCTCCGCGTCAGCGGCCGAGCGGGCGGCGTACGGGAGAGCCGCCCGCCTGCGCGTCCCCCGTACGCGGCACGGCTGGTTCGAGGCACCGCCGGACCGGCCGGACCCGGTCGACGTGATAGAGCGTCAGTCCGCCACGCGGGTGCCCGAGCTGGTGCCCCTCCGCTACGGCCGCATGCTCGAATCCCCCTTCCGGTTCTACCGGGGGGCCGCGGCCATCATGGCGGCGGACCTGGGGGCCCAGCCCGACAGCGGTCTGCGGGTGCAGCTGTGCGGAGACGCCCACCTGCTGAACTTCCGGCTGCTCGCGTCCCCGGAACGGCATCTGGTCTTCGACATCAACGACTTCGACGAGACCCTGCCGGGCCCGTTCGAATGGGACGTCAAGCGGCTGGCCGCCAGCTTCGCCATCGCCGGCCGGGCGAACGGCTTCCCGGTCGCGGTGCAGGACGACGTGGTGCGCACGTGCGTGGGGTCGTACCGGAGCCGGATGCGGGAGTTCGCCGGCATGCGCACCCTGGACGTCTGGTACGCCCAGGACGACGTCGAGCAGTTGCAGGCGCTGCTGGCCTCGTCCATGGACAAGCAGGCGCGGCGCCGCACGTCCCAGGCTGCGGCGCAGGCCCGTACCCGCACGCATCTGCAGGCGTTCGCCCGGCTCACGCATGTCACGGCCGGCGGCCGGCGGATCGCCCCGGACCCGCCGCTGATCACCCCGTTCGCCGACCTGCGGACGGACCCCGCCGAGCGGGGACGCGACCGGGAACTCGCGACGCTCGTCTCGACGTACGCCCGCAGTCTGTCCTCCGAGCGCCGGCACCTGCTGCGCCACTACCGGCTGGTGGATCTCGCCCGCAAGGTGGTGGGCGTGGGCAGCGTCGGCACCCGGTGCTGGATCCTGCTCCTGCTCGGCCGGGACGACGACGATCCCCTGCTGCTCCAGGCCAAGGAGGCACAGGAGTCGGTGCTCGCCGCCCACACGGACGGCCCGGTCTTCACGAACCAGGGTCGCAGGGTGGTGGCCGGACAGCGGCTCATCCAGACGACCAGCGACATCTTCCTGGGCTGGACGCATGCCATGGGCGTGGACGGGCACGACCGGGACTTCTACATACGGCAGCTGCGGGACTGGAAGGGCATCGCCCGGCCGGACACCATGGACCCGGGCCTGCTGGGCCTGTTCGCCCGGATCTGCGGGGCCTCGCTGGCGCGGGCCCACGCCCGCTCGGGCGATCCCGTGGCCATCGGCGCCTACCTGGGCGGCAACGACCGCTTCGACCGGGCCCTGACCGGGTTCGCCCAGGCGTACGCCGACCAGAACGAGCGGGACTTCGGGGCGCTCGGCGCGGCGGTCCGCTCCGGCCGGGTGAACGCCGCCGTGCTCTGACATCGCCCGGTGACATCACGCATTGCCATCGCTCCATGACATCGCTCCATGACATCGCTCTGCGACGTCGCTCTGTGGCATCGCTCTGTGGCATCGCTCTGTGGCATCGCTCTGTGGCATCCCTGCGAGGACCCGCCGGTCATTCCGGCTCCGGTACCTGGCGCATCTCCAGCACCCGCAGTCCGAGGGACCGGAACCGGGCCAGCAGACCGTACAGATGCGCCTCGTCCACGACGCGTCCGAACAGGAGCGTCTGCCCGGACATCACGACGTGGTCCAGTTCCGGAAAGGCCTTGGTCAGCGTCTCCGACATGCGACCGTCGACGCGGATCTCGTAGCGCATGGGCTGCTCTCCCGCCACGGGCGTACTGCCGCCTCGGTCGCGATCCTCCGCTTTCCCGGGCGCCCGGGCCTCACCCGGTGCAGGTGATACCGGCTCCGGGAGCCACGACGCGCGGCACGCAGGCAGCCCCGTCCGCGGCGCCTCACCTGTCACGCGGGGACGGCCGGACAGTCGTCGCAGCAGGTGCAGTTCGCCGTCAGAGCAGCTGCAGTTCGCCGTCAGAGCAGGTGCAGTTCGCGGGCCCGGCGGACCGCGTCGCTGCGGCGGTTGACGGCCAGTTTCCGGTAGACGCTCTTGAGGTGCGTCTTGACCGTGTTCACCGACAGGGTCAGGTCGGCGGCGATCTCCTCCGTGGACATCATCCGGGACAGCCGGAGCAGCACGTCGCGCTCGCGCCCGCTCAGCTCCTCCACGACCAGCGACGGCAGCTCCTGCGGTGCGTCGCCGGGGGCTCCCTGCCCGCCGGGCGCGGGGAACAGCCAGCCGGCTGCCAGTTCGTCCAGCGGGGGCGTCTCCAGCAGCCGCCGCAGTTGCGGTCCGGCGGCCAGGAAGGGGCGCCGCAGCCGGTCCCGCCGCGCCTGCAGCAGGGCCCTGCCGAGCAGCCGGCGGGCGGTGTCGGTGTCCCCCGCCTCGTGCGCGGCGCGGGCCCGCACCAGCGCCGAACGGACGGCGACCGCCGGGCCCGTCCCGTTCTGGCCGTGCAGGCCGTCGAGCATGCGCAGGGCCGCGGCACGGTTTCCGGCGGCCAGGTGCGCCCACGCCGGCTCGGCAGCGTACGGCCGCCCGTCACAGGGAATGTCGTCCAGCACCTTCGAGGCGGTGTCCGGCCGGCCCTCGGCGAGGTGGGCGGCCGAGACGACCAGGGCCGTGTACGCCTCCGCCCAGGGGCAGGGAACGTCGGTGGTCACCGAGAACTCGGCGGCCGCGGCGGCGGCCCGGGCGTCGCCCCGGGCCAGCAGCAGACGCGCGCTCGCGAGGGCCCGGCCCGCCACGGCCACCGGGTCCCGTCCGCCGGGGCAGGCCTCGGCGGCCTCGTCGAGCAGTGCCTGGGCCTGCGCCAGCTCGTCGCGGTCCACGGCGACGACGGCCAGGACCGTGTGGGCGAGGCCGAAACCGCAGGGGCGGGGCAGCAGCCCGCGCTCCCCGTCGCCGAGCGCCGCCCGCGCCTTGCGTTCCGCCCGGCCGGGCCAGCCGTTCAGGTAGTCGATGAACGCCAGGTGCGCCAGGGCCTCCTCCCTGGGCAGGGTGCCCGAGGCCGCGCCGGGGCCGTCGGCCACCGCGGACAGGACGGCGCGCGCCTCGTCGAGGCGGCCCGCCCACAGCCGGGCCGACCCCAGGTGGGTCAGCAGCAGGGCGGTGAGTTCGGGGTGTTTGCGCAGCAGCTGCTCGGGGACCTCGTCGCGCAGTTCCTCGGCCGACCGCGCGGCCTGTTCCGCTCCGCCGGGCGAGCCGGCCAGCCGGGCCGCAAGGACACCGAGCAGCGCGCAGCTCAGCCGGGCGGCCGCGTCCCCGCCGCCTCCGTCCCGGCCGTCCCCCGCCGGGTCGGCCAGTGTCCGTTCGGCGCGGCGCAGGTGGGCCAGGCCGTGGTCCAGGTCGCAGCGGCACAGGTCGCGCGCGGCCCGCACCAGGTCCGCCGCCGCGCTGGTCGCCTCGGGTCCCATCGAGCGGAAGAGTTCGTCGAGGTCGTTGCAGCGCAGCCCGGTGAACAGCTGCCCGATCGCGAGGTCGTCGACGAGCGCGCCCGCGGTCAGGTCCCAGTCCCCCGCCGCCGCACCGTGGGCCAGGGTCTCCGGCAGGGCACCGGAGTCGCGCAGCCAGCGGGCGGCGCGCCGGTGCAGCTCGGGTTCCAGTTCGGGAGAGCGCTCACGCAGATGGGCGCGGAGGATCTCCGCGAACAGCGGGTGCAGCCGGTACCACGGGTGTCCGAGGTCCTCGACGAAGGCGTTCTGGCGGTGCAGCCCGGCGAGGATGGGCTCGCTTCCGCTCCAGCCGGTGAGCGCGTCGGCCAGCTCGGGCCGGAACCGCTCCAGGACGCTGACCTGCAGCAGCAGGTCCTGGGTCCGGGCCGGCTGCCGTTTGAGCACCTCGGCCAGCAGGTAGTCGGCGACGGTGCTGCGGGCCGCCTCGAACTCCTTCAGGTACGTCTGCGGGTCCACGGTCTGCTGGGCGGCCAGGGCGCACAGCCGCAGTCCGGCGGCCCACCCCCGGGTGCGGGTCACCAGGGCGCGGGTGTCCTCGGCGGGCAGGTGCAGCCCGTGCAGGCCCAGCAGGGCCGCCGCCTCCTCGGGGGTGAAGGCCAGTTCGGCGTCGCGGATCTCGGTGATGGCGCCCGCCACCCGGTAGCGGTGCAGCGGCAGCAGCGGCTCGGTGCGGGTCACCAGGACCAGCCGGATGCCGTCACCGGCGTGGTGCAGGACGAACTCCAGTTCCTCGGCGATCTGGGGGGCGGTGACGCGGTCGAACTCGTCGAGTACGACGAGCAGGGGCCGGGCGCCCTCGCTCAGGGCCGCGGCCAGGCGCGCCAGCAGCCCGTGGTCCACGCGGTCGGCGTCCGCCGGGCAGCCGAGGGCGTCGGGCAGCGGTGCGCCTGCGGCGTGCAGCGCCTGGAGCAGATGGGCCCAGAAGACGCCGGAGCTGTCGTCCTCGGACTCGGTGGTCATCCAGGCGACCGGGCGGTCCAGCCCGGCGGCCCAGTCGGCGACCAGAAGGGTCTTGCCGGCCCCGGCCGAGCCGTTGACCATCGTCAGGGGGGTCTGCAGTGCCTGGTCGAGGTGGTCCACCAGGCGGTCGCGCCGCAGGAAGGTGGCCGGCCTGGCCGGCGGGGCGAAACGGGTGTGGAGGAACGGCTCCCCCAGCGGGTCGGCGTAGGCCGCCTCGGGTGGCGGCAGGTTGTCTTCCGTCGCAGCCATGGCTCTCACCGCCTGTCCGTCGGATCACGGGCAGCGCTTCCTGCCACCAGGATCCCAGCCTTCCGGCTTTGGCACAGATCGGTAGATTCTGAGCATGTCGAGCAGGACCCGCCGACCCGGGCAGAGGACGTCGGTGGGATCGGTGGGATCGGCCGCCATCGGCGGGTCGCCCGGCAGGCTCGGGCGTCGGGGGCGGAGTCGGGGTCGGCTGGAAGGTTCGGGCATCGGGGGCGGGTCGGCTCGGGCGTCGGGGTCACCCGGCAGGCTCGGGCATCGAGGTCGGCCGACAGGCTCGGGCGTCTGAGGGCGGGCAGGCTCGGCCGTCGGCCGGGGACTCACCCCCTGCCGGCCGAGGATCCACCCCTCGCCGGCCGGGGGCTCACCTCCTGCCAGCCCGGGGCTCATCTCTCGTCGGCCGGGGACCCGCCTCCTACCGGCCGGGACCCACCTCTCGTCGGCCAGGGACCCACCTCCTACCGGCCGGGACCCACCTCCTACCGGCCGGGCCCACTTCTTGCCGACCGGGGCTCAGCTCTGGTCGGCCGGCGGGCCTGAGACAGGTGGGGGTGGGGGCGCCGGCCCGGCCGCCCGTCCGCTCGCCGCCAGCAGCGCCAGCACGGCGAGGACGGCGAGGAGCACGAGGACGAGCAGGAGGATCGTGAGGACCGTCGGGTGGTTCCACAGGGCGAAGACGAGGACCACGACGAGCAGCACGGCGAGGGTGAGCGGCCGCCGGTAGGCCTGTGCCCACGCGCCCGCGCGTCCGGTGGTGACGTGGTGCTCGGCCGCCCACCGGGCCGCCGAGTCCGCGGTGTGGTCACAGGTGCCGCGCACGGCGACGGGCAGCCGTCCCGGCCCGATGAAGTAGGCGCCGAGGGCGACGACGAGGCCGAGGACGACGGCCGTGCGCAGGCTGACCTTCAGGAAGCGCAGCAGGGTGTCGAAGACGGCCGCGGCGGCGGCCCGGGACTGTACCTGGGGCGGCAGGTGGTCGAGGTAGTAGTGGCGTGCCACGACCAGGCTGATGGCCACGACCAGGCAGGCGAAGGCGGCGCCGAGCGCGGTGCGGGCCAGCGCCCGCCGCCGGCTCCGGGCGAGCATGACTCCGGCGGCACCGAGGACGACGACGAGGACCGGGAACCAGTTGCCGACCACGTCGAGCAGGTGGGCGCCCTTGCGGGCCTTGGCGAGTTCCTCGGACTGGAACAGCACCATCTGCTTGTTGATGTCCGGGATCTTCGCGGCCGGGCTGATCCCGGCGTCGACCAGGTCCTTCTTGACGCGGTCGACGGCGGCGCCGACGTCGAGGGTGACGGTGCCGTCCTGCACCCCGAGGGCTCCACGGCCCTCACCGGTCAGGGCGTGCACCACGGCCTGGTGGGCGTCCCGGTTGGCGGCGGTCCACACCTTCTCGAAGACGTTGCTCTGCACGACCCGGGTGGCAGCCTTGGTGACGGCCTGCTGCACCAGCGCGTCGATCTGCGGCCCCAGCGCCTTGACGGCGTCCGCCGCGCGCGGGGGCAGCCCTTGGGACTGCAGCCAATTGCCGAGGTCTGCCGCCGCCTGGGGGCCGTTCACCTTGGTGCCGACCGCCTCGGTGATCCGGTGGACGGCGGCGTCCTGGATCGCGGGTTCCTCCGCCAGCGGCGCGACCGTGGACACGTACCGGTCGGTGTCGAGGGCGATGTCGTGCACCCAGGTGGCCAGCAGGGCGACGGGAACGAGGATGCACGTCAGCACGATGAGCACGGCCGAGGCCGTGGCGCGCGCCGCCCGCCCTGCGGCGCCCGGCGCCCGTCCCCGGCCGTGCCCGGCCTCGCTCCCCAAAGGCGGCTCCCGACCATCCGGTCCGCCGGGCGTCGCGGCTGGCGGCTCGGTCATGGGACCTCCGGGGCGGTGAACTCCTGGACATCCCCATTGCCTCAGCCCGCCCGCCATCGGGCATCTCCAGCGGGCCGTACGGGCGACGCAGGGGCGGCCCTACCGTTGGTGGTCGCCCTGCCGGAAGCGGGCGATCCACTCCGAGGTCGCCCGCAGACCGCCGAAGGTGTAGAAGTGCACCTTCACCGTGCCGTGCCGCGCCGGGTCGTACTCCCTGGCCAGCGCGTGCAGGAAGCGGTCCGGGCCGGTGGTCCCCATCAGGTTGGTCAGCGAGAAGCCGTACTTGCGGGCGACGGAGGCGCTGGTGGCGACGCCGAACCGGGCCGCGTAGCCCAGCAGCCGGCGCACGCCCGCGGGGCCGGGCACGCCGATGCGGACCGGCAGGTGCACGCCGCGGGCGCGGACGGCCTCCAGCCAGCCGAGGACCGGTTCGACGTCGAAGCCGAACTGGGTGATGACGTCGCCCCCGAGCCGCCCGGTCCCGAGGGCCGCCGTCTTGTCGGTGAGCGCCGACCACAGGGTGCGGTCGGTGATCGCCGGGTGCCCCTCCGGGTAGCCGCTGATGCCGATGTGCCGTGCGCCGTAGCGCTGGAGCAGCCCGGTGCGGATGACGGACAGGGCGTCGTCGTAGGGGCCCTCCGGGCGGGTGGGGTCCCCGCCGACCACGAACACGTTCTCGGCGGTGCCGTCCGCCGCCAGGCCGGCCAGGAACTCCTCCAGGTGGAGCTGCGAGGGCAGGCGGCGGGCGGAGATGTGCGGTACGGGCACGAAACCGAGCCGCTTGACCGCGCGGGCGGCCTCCAGCCGCATGCCGAGGTCCTCGCCGGCCAGGAAGGTGACGTTGATCCGGGTGCCCGGGGGGATGCTGTCGCGCGCCTCCTCCAGCTTCGGCACGTCCTTGCCGGTCATCTCCAGGGAGAAGTCGTCCAGCAGGGAGGTGCCCACCGCGGACGGGGCGGTGAGAGCGGGGTTCATCGTGCTCCTTGTGCGACGGCGTACGGCTGCCCACGACCGCGTACGCCCGCCTGCGGCTGCGACGGCGTACGGCCGCGGTCCTGGCCCCGCCCGATGATGCCACGCGGGCCTCGGGCCCCTCGGACCGGCCGCCGTTTCCGCTGCCCCGGAGCCGGTGCCGTCAGCGCGACGCGTAGACCTTCTCGACGAAGCCGGCGATCTGCTCGTCGTTCAGGTGCCGGGCCAGATCGGCCTCCGTGATCATGCCGACGAGCTTCTTCTCCTGGATCACCGGCAGCCGCCGGATCTGGTTCGTCTGCATCTCGTCCAGCACCTGGTCCACGCTCGCGTCGGCGTCGATCCAGCGGGGGGTGCCCTGCGCCAGGTCGCCGCACGTCACCTTCGACGGATCGTGGCCCTTGGCCACGCACTTCACGACGATGTCTCGGTCGGTGATGATGCCGCACAGTCGTTCCTTGGCATCGCTGACGGGCAGCGCGCCCACGTTCAGGCGCGCCATCAGCTGTGCGGCCCGGTCGAGGGTCTCGGTCGCCAGGATCCACTGGGCTCCGGGATGCATGATCTCTGCGGCGGTGGTCATCGGTTCAACCTCCTTGCGGACACGCCCGTACGGGTGAAAAGGGCGTCCTTCTTTCACCGTACGAGCATGTCCGCTGCCCCGCGCGAGGGTCGGTCGGCAGGTCGCCGCAGGACCCTCGCAGGCCGGTCCGCAGGCCGGTCCGCGGGCCGGTCGGTCAGCCGGCCTGCCGGGTGAACACCTCGTACGCACGGTCGTCGAAGAGCACGAACCGCACCTCTTCCACGGCTGTCCGCTCGGCCCGCACCGTCTCCACCGCGATCCGTGCCGCGTCCTCCATCGGCCACCGGTACACGCCGGTGGAGATGGCCGGGAAGGCGACCGTCCTGGCTCCCAGTTCACCGGCCACGCGGAGCGACTCGCGGTAGCAGGAGGCGAGCAGGTCGGAGCGGTCCTCGGTGGCGGACCAGACCGGGCCCACGGTGTGGATGACCCAGCGGGCGTCCAGCTCGCCCGCCGTGGTGGCGACCGCCTGGCCCGTGGGCAGGCCCTTGCCGTACCGCGAGGCGCGCAGTCTGCGGCACTCCTCCAGGATCGCGGGGCCACCGCGCCGGTGGATCGCGCCGTCCACTCCTCCGCCGCCGAGCAGGGAGGAGTTGGCCGCGTTGACGATGGCGTCGGCGCTCTGCCGGGTGATGTCGCCCTGGACGAGAGTGATGGTGGTCATGGCTGTCTCTATATCAGCTCCCTGCCGGCCGGGGCCGTTTCGCAGGCCGGCCCATCACCGTGCGGCGGGCGGAGGCCGGGTCTCTGGCCCACCGGGCACGGGCCGGGTACCAGCTGGTGTGCGGTGAAGTCGCTGGTGTGCCGGTGTTCCGCTGGAGTCGCCGATGTGCCGGTGGAGTGGCCGGTGTGGCGGTGGAGTGGCCGGTGTGGCGGTGGATTGGCCGCAACACACAGGCGCGCTACGGCTGTTGGCGCAGCCGCCGCCAGACCGCCTTGGCCGCGTTGTGCCCGGACATGCCGTGCACACCGGGGCCCGGCGGGGTGGCCGAGGAGCAGATGAAGACGGCCGGATGCGGGGTCCGGTACGGGTACAGGGACAGTCTGGGGCGCAGCATGAGCTGGAGTCCGGAGGCCGCGCCGCAGGCGATGTCGCCGCCGACGTAATTGGCGTTGCGGGCGGCCATCTCGGCCGGGCCCGCGGTGGCGCGGGCCAGGACACGGTCGCGGAAGCCGGGCGCGAAGCGCTCCAGCTGGCGCTCCATCGCGTCCGTGAGGTCGCCCTGCCAGCCGTTGGGTACGTGGCCGTACGCCCAGAAGACGTGTTTGCCCTCGGGGGCGCGGGTGGGGTCGACCACGCTGGGCTGGACGGTGATCAGGAACGGCCTGTCGGGGGCGTGCCCCCCGTGGGAGGCGGCGCGCAGGGCGGTGCCGATCTCGGCCCGGCTCGCGCCGATCTGCACGGTACCGGCGACGCGGGCCTCGGGGGCGGTCCAGGGGACCGGGCCGTCCAGCGCATAGTCGATCTTGAAGACGCTGGCGCCGTAGCGGTAGCTGTCGTAGTAGCCGCCGAAACCGGCGATGCGGGCGAGCGCGGCGGGCGAGGTGTCGAAGACGTACGCGCGCGCGGGCGGCAGGTCGTCCAGGCGCTTGACCTCGTAGTCCGTGTGGACGGCGCCGCCGAGGTCCTTGAGGTAGGCGGCGAGGGCGTCGGAGATGGCCTGGGAGCCGCCGCGGGCCACCGGCCAGCCCCGGGCGTGCGCGGCCAGCGCGAAGACCAGGCCGACGGCGCCCGTGGCCAAGCCGCCCAGCGGGGCGATGACATGGGCGACGAGGCCGGAGAAGAGGGCCTTGAACCGCTCGTCGTGGAAGCGGCGCATCAGCCAGGTGGAGGGCGGCAGTCCGGCCAGGCCGAAGCGGGCGAGGGTGACCGGGTCACGGGGCAGCGCGGTCAGCGGCAGCGACATGAAGTCCCGGGCGAGCGTGTCCCAACGGGGCAGGAACGGCGCGACCAGCCTGCGGTAGGCGCCCGCGTCGCGCGGCCCGAAGGAGGCGGCCGTCTCGGCGACGGACCGGGACAGCACGGCCGCCGTGCCGTCCGGGAACGGGTGCGCCATGGGCAGGTCCGCGTGCAGCCACTGCAGGCCGTAGCGGTCCAGGGGCAGCGCGCGGAACGCGGGCGAGTTGATGCCGAGGGGGTGGGCGGCCGAGCACGGGTCGTGCAGGAAGCCGGGCAGGGTCAGCTCCTCGGTGCGGGCGCCGCCACCGACGGTGGACTTCGCCTCGAAGAGGGCGACGGAGAAGCCGCGGCGGGCCAGCTCCACGGCAGCGGTCAGTCCGTTCGGCCCCGCACCCACCACAACCGCATCGAGCATCGACGGCACCTTCGGACCCCTTCGTCAGCCGATGGCCACTCGGGTTCAGGATATGCCGGAGGACGGACACTCCCCGGGCCGGGTGCCTCAGGCGGCGGTGCGCAGCAGCTCCACGACCCGGCGGGCGGTGGCGGCGTCCCGGGCGGCGGTGAACGGCAGCGCGTTGGCCCCGGTCACGCGGAACGGATCACCACTGCGGGTCAGGTGGGCGCCGCCCGCCTCCTCGACCAGGAGCAGTCCGGCCGCGTGGTCCCAGGCGGCCTCCCAGGAGAACGCCACGGCGTCCAACTCGCCCCGGGCCATGGCGAGATACTCCAGGCCCGCCGAGCCGCAGGGTCGCGGGGCGATGCCGTCGGTCCACAGCGCGCGCAGCGATCGCTTCTGCTCGTCGGTGGTGAAGTCCGGGTGGGAGGTGGCCACGCGGAGGTCGCGGCCGGGTGCGGGCGGGCCCGCGAACAGCCGCTCGCCGTCCAGGTGGGCGCCTCGGCCGCGGACGGCGGTGGCGAACTGGTCACGTGCGGGGGCGTAGGTCCAGGAGGCCAGGACGGTGCCCCGGTGGGCGAGCGCGACCAGGGTGCAGAAGCCGTCGTCGCCGTTCACGAACTGCCGTGTGCCGTCGACCGGGTCGATGATCCACACGGGCGCGTCGCCCTGGATCGCCCGGTACGTCGCCGGGTCGGCGTGCACGGCCTCCTCGCCGACGACCACCGAGCCCGGCAGCAGCGCACCGAGGACCTCGGTGAGCCGCCGCTCGGCGAGCCGGTCGGCGTCGGTCACCAGGTCGTGCGGCCCGCTCTTCTGGTCGACCTCGTGCTCGGCGAGGCGCCGGAAGCGGGGCAGGATCTCGGCCGCGGCCGCCTTCCGGACCGCTTCCTCCACGTCGGCCGAGCAGCGGATGAGAAACTCGTCGATGGTTTCCGTGTCTTGGATCATGCCCCCCATGAGAACACGCGCCACTGACATTCCCCGCCCGAGTGGTGGACGCAAGGTGGAATCGGGATGAAGAGCGGGTGCGGGCGGAGCCGACGGACAGGAGCCGGGTCGCCGGGTCCACCGGGCACGGACCGGCCACCTCGGCCCGTGGCAACGGGCCGACCACCCAGGTCAGCGGGCAGGGGCCGGTCACCCGAACCGCTGGGCACGGTGCCGGGGCGGCTGCCCGAGGGCCGGAAACCGGCCACCGAGCTTCGTGGGCAGGGGCCGCCCCCCTCAGCCCCCAGCCGAAGGCCGGCCACCGAGACCCCTGCGCAAGAAACCGGCCACCGCGTTCCCAGACAGAAGTCGGCCGCCCAGCCCCGGCCGACGACCGACCGCCGAAACCCACCGGCAAGAAGCCGGCCACCCGAGCCCAAAGGCAGAGGCCGGCCGCCCAAGCCCACAGACTGAGCCCACAGGCAGGGGTCGGCCGCCCAAGCCCACAGGGGGGCCGGCGGCCCAAGCCCTCCGCCAGAGGTCGGCGGCCCAAGCCCATTGGCGGGGGGGAGAGACCGCTCCGGCCCATTGGCGGGGGGGGCGGCCGCTCGGGCCCATTGGCCGGGGACGGCCGCTCGGGCCGTCGGACAGGCCACGGCCAAGTACGGCAAACCGGCCGGTCCGGCGGACGCCCACGGCAGCCGCGCCCCAACGGTCACGCCCCAGCGGCGGTCACGCCCCAGCGAACGCGTCCCCTGCGTCAGCGCCCGCTGCGTCAGCGCCCAAGCGGCCGTGACCTCGGCGACCGCACCCTCAGCGGCCCACCGCGTACCCCTGCATTCCGCGCGGGTTCGCGGCGGCCGACAGGATTCCGGACTCCGGGTCGCGGGACACAGCGCATAGGCGACCCTCCGACCAGCCGGGGCCCACCGTGACGTCATGGCCTCGGCGGCGCAGCTCCTCGACCACGTCCGCGTCCATGCGAGCCTCCACCGTCAGGCTGCCCGGGCGGTGCCCGCGCGGATGGAAGGAGCTGGGGAAGCCGTCGTTGTGCCAGTTCGGGGCGTCGATGGCGCCCTGCAGGTCGAGGCCGCCACGGACCGGGGCACGCAGGGCTGCGGCGAGGAAGAAGTGCAGTTGCCACTGGTCCTGCTGGTCGCCGCCGGGCGTGCCGAACGCCAGCACCGGGACACCGTCGCGCAGGGCGAGCGACGGGGTGAGGGTGGTGCGGGGGCGGCGGCCCGGGGTGAGGGAGTTCGGCAGGCCCTCCTCCAGCCAGGTCATCTGCAGCCGGGTGCCGAGCGGGAAGCCCAGCTCGGGCACGACCGGGTTGGACTGGAGCCAGCCGCCGCTGGGCGTGGCCGCGATCATGTTGCCCCAGCGGTCGACGACGTCCAGGTGGCAGGTGTCGCCGCGGGTGCTGCCGTCGGCATCCACGCGGGGGTCGCCGGGGAGCCGCGCGACGGTCGGCTCGCCCGCGCCCAGCGGATCGAAACCGGTGCCGTCGCCGCTCGCCACGCGCGCGTAGGCCTGTGCGGGCAGCCGCGGGGTGCGTCCGCCGGGGCTGCCCGGCCGCAGCTCGTAGGAGGCCCCGGTGCCGACGAGGTCCCGCCGGGCGGTGTTGTAGCGGTCCGACAGCAGTTCGGCGAGGGGCACGTCGGCGGCGTCCCCGTACCAGGCCTCGCGGTCGGCCATGGCGAGCTTGCAGCCCTCGACGAGCAGGTGGACGTAGTCGGCCGAGCCGTGGGCGGGCAGTTCGGGCGGGAGCAGGGCGAGCTGCTGGAGGAAGGCGGGGCCCTGGCTCCAGGGGCCCGCCTTGCACACGGTCCAGCCGTTCCAGTCGTACGTCACCGGCGTCTCGTAGGCCGCCGACCAGTCGGCGAGGTCGGCCTCGGTGAGGGTGCCGGTGTGCCGTTCGCCGCTGGTGTCCCGGGTGGGCCGCCGGGACTGCCGGACCAGGGCCTCGGCGATGAAGCCGCACCGCCACACCTCGCGCGCGGCGTCGATCCGGGCCTCCCTGTCACCGGCCCGGGCGGTCTCGGCCAGCAGCCGCTTCCAGGTGGCGGCGAGGACGGGATTGCGCAGCAGTTCCCCGGACCGGGGCGCCCTGCCGCCCGGCAGGTACACCTGGGCCGAGGAGGTCCACTCGGTCTCGAACAGCTCCCGCACGCTCTCCACGGTCGCGCCGACGTTCTCCACGGGCGCGTGCCCGTGCTCGGCGTACCCGATGGCGTACTTCAGGACGTCGTCGAGGGACTTGGTGCCGTGGTCGCGCAGGAGCAGCAGCCAGGCGTCGAAGGCTCCGGGCACGGCGGCCGCGAGCGGTCCCGTGCCGGGGACGAGATCCAGACCGAGTCCCCGGTAGTGCGCGACCGTGGCGCCCGACGGGGCCACGCCCTGCCCGCACAGCACGCGCACCTCACCGCCGGCCGGGGCCAGCAGGATCGGCACCTCGCCGGCCGGCCCGTTCAGGTGCGGCTCCGCCACGTGCAGCACGAACGCGCCCGCCACGGCCGCGTCGAAGGCGTTGCCTCCCTCCTCCAGGACCGCCATCGCCGACTGGGAGGCCAGCCAGTGGGTGGAGGACACCATGCCGAAGGTGCCCTGGAGGGTGGGCCGGGTGGTGAACCGCATCTCTCACCTCGCTGTTGCGGACGGCGGTCGATCAGCAGGCTATCGACCGGATGCAGCCCAGATCCGGGGCCCGGCGGTTCCCGGCGGTCACGACCACCAGGTCCGGCGGTTCCCGACCGCCATGGCCACCAGGCCCAGCAGTTCCCGACCGCCATGGCCACCAGGCCCAGCAGTTCCCGACCGCCATGGCCACCAGGCCCAGCAGTTCCCGACCGCCATGGCCACCGGGGCGGCAGTTCCTGGCAGTCATGGCCGCCGGGGGCGGCGCCTGGGGTGAACGTCGTTGCAGGGGACTAGAATTGGGGCGGCATTCGTTCAGGAATCAAGGCACGGGGGTCCGATGACTGGTCAGTGGGAGATGCTCGGCGAAGCCGGCGGCATCGAGGCGTACGTGCACCGCCCGGCGGGCGACGTGCGGGGCGCGGTGGTGGTCTGCTCCGAGCTGTACGGCGTGAACACCTATGTCCGCGACACCTGCGCGGAGTTGGCCGCGGCCGGGTACGTGGCGCTGGCGCCCGACTACTACTGGCGCAGCGCCCGCCGCACCGCGCTCGGGTACTCCGCGGAGGAGCGCGAGGACGGCCTGGTGCTGATGCGCGCCCTGGACCGGGACGAGTTGGTGGCCGACGCCTCGGCGGCCCTGGCGGCGGCGCGCGCCGAGGCCGGGGAGCGGGGAGTGGCCTTCCTGGGGCTGAGCATGGGCGGGCACATCGCGGTGCGGGCGGCGACCGCGCTGCGATTCGAGCTGGCCGCCGTGTTCTACCCGGGCTGGCTGCTGAACAGCGGCTTCCCGCTCGTCGGCCCGGTGCCCCCGTTGGAGACCAGCGAGCGGATCGCCGAGGGCGGTGCCTTCCTGCTGGGCTTCCGCGGCGAGCTGGACCACATCATCCCGGCCGAGGAGTGGGAGCAGGCCGAGCAGCGGCTCACCGAGGCCAAGGTGCCGCACGAACTGGTCACCTACCCGGGCGCCCGGCACGGCTTCGCCTGCGCGGACCGCCCGGCCGACTACGAACCACAGGCCGGCGCGGATGCCTGGCGGAGGGTCTACGCCGCGCTGGAGACGCACCTGTAGGGCCCGGCCCGCCGGACAGGTCCCGGGCCGGTCCGGCGCTCTGCTTCGGCAGGCCCATGCGGGCCGATGAGGACGAGCCGGGGAGGGCGGGCATCAGCCCACGGTTCCGGGCGCCGACCGGCTTGTACGGTCACCGGTGACGGGCTCGTACGGGATCGTGTCGCCCGGCGGCCGGACAGGCGCGAGCGGCGCGGGTGCCCGGCCTCTCCTGCCGGAGCGGGCGGGCGGCCGCGCACGCGCCTCTGATCCCCGGCTCCGAGTGGCCCGCGTCGTACGCCTCCCCTTCGTCGGGCTCTTGCACCATCCGTGCGGTGACCACCGTCCCGCTCGGCCGGTGGGTGGTCCGGGTGAAAACGACCCGGCCACGCCGGAACCACGGTGATGTCGCCGATACCTTCGGTGCGAGCCGGATCGCCGGCTGACCGCACCGGGCACAGCACCGACGTTCCTGGCCGGTGAGGCACCGAGCCACCCGCGCCACGGGACCGGACTCCTCGTGGGGTACCCACTCACCGCTGGAGTCTTCCGCGCGGAGCGCCGACAACGGTGGCCGACGAGTGCCCTGTCCCGGTGCCGGTGCCGGTGCCGGTGAGCCCGCCCCGGCCGAAGGTCGACCCTGCCGGAGCCCAACGCGTACCCCATAGCGCTGAGTTATGGATTTCTGATGTCTCCCCGATGGCACAGGGGTGGCCGAATACTCGTTCTTGCGCAAACCGAGTACCGGAAGTGCACGCCTCACCGGACCAGGCTCCGCGGCCGTTCGAGCCGTGACCGCCCCCGCGACCGGGTGACCGCTTCCCCACATGAGCTGTCGCACCGCCGCCAATACCCCACACAGCCACGCACGGTCGGCGAGCCGGCCGGCGCTCTGGTCATCCATGGATTCGCCGACGGAACGCGCTGCCGGGCGCCGCCCGCAGTTCGACGCTGTCCGGGTCCAGACTCCCCATCGCCCGTCCCCGGAGACACCATGCGTTTTCCAGCTACGACGAGACGTCCACTGCACGGGGCGTCTCGCCTGTTCGTCCTGTCCGCCCTGGTCACCCTGGGCATCGTCCCCGCCCACCCCGCCCACGCGTACAACGGGAGCGCTTCGGCGTGTGCACTGCAGGGGACGACCGGTTACACCGACGAGGGCCAACAAACCGACTACACACGGTTCCAGAACCCGGCCGGCACCAAGCACGTGGCCGTGATCTACGTGGACTTCCCCGACGCGGTCGGCACCACCCTGCCCCTGACCGCGTACTACGACCAGCTGTCGGGAGCCGCCGACTGGATGCGGACCGCATCCAACGGCAAGACATCGCTCGACCTGCAGGCCCCGTACGCCCACTGGGTGCGCATGCCGAAGAACTCCACGGACTACGACTGGGAGCGCGGATTCTCCTGGGCCACGCACCGGACCTACGTGAAGGACGCGCTGACCGGTGCCGCCGCCGCGGGCGCCGACCTCTCCCAGTACGACATGTTCTACATCGTGCCGACCAGCACCGCAGCCGCGATCGGTCACTCCCCCACCTTCATCCAGGACCCGGCCCAGCCGACCCAGGTGTGGAACGGGGCGACCCGGAGCTGGGTGACGATCCGCTGGGCGGTGACCTTCGGTCAGGACATGTGGACCTGGGGCTACAAGGTCGCCGACCACGAGACCAGCCACACGTTCGGCCTGCCCGACCTCTACGCCGTCAGCGGCGACGAGAACCAGTACACCGGCGGCTGGGACCTCATGGGTCTGATCTCGGGCCCGGCCCCCCAGTACTTCGGCTGGGAGGCGTGGAAGTTCGGCTGGATCACCGACCCCCAGGTCTCCTGCCTGTCCACGGCGAACACGTACTCCACGACCCTGAACGGTGTGGAATACGCGGGCGGTGGCTACAAACTGGCGGTGATCAAGACCAACGACACCACCGCCTATGTCGCCGAGTCCCGCAAGGCCGCAGGAAACGACTCGGGCGCCTGTGCCACCGGTGTCGTCATCTACAAGGTCGACACCTCGACCGTCACCGGCAGCGGGCCGATCCGGGTGGTCAACAATCCGGACGCCGCCGCGCCTACCGGGAACTGCACCGCACCGGACATGCAGACCTGGAAGCCCGGCCAGTGGTTCCAGGACAGCACCGCCCGCATCCGGATCTACGTGAACAGCTCCGACGCGTACACCGACACCGTCTGGACCTACAAGTGGTGACCGTTCAGCGACAGGGACCGGATCCCCATAACGCGATGTTCTGGGGATCCGGGAGCTGGCTGTGAGGGCCGACCGTCTACACCCTTGACCTCAGCTCAGTGAAATGTCACATCGCATAGGGAGCCATCGTGAGAGCACGACGTTCCGGGATGGTCATGGCCGCCGCCCTCGGGCTCGTCGCCGTCGCCGGCTGCAGGGGAGCCGGCGGGGGCGACGAACAGGGCGGACCGGCGAGCAAGGGAGGCACCCTTCACGTGCTCTCCAGCCTCGACCTGGAGCACTTGGACCCGGCCCGCAACTACGTCACGTCCTCCGAGGACGTGGGCCGCCTCATCTACCGGACGCTGACGACATACGCGGCGGCGCCCGGGCCGGCCGGCGGAAGGATCGTGCCGGATCTGGCGACGGACACCGGCCGCCCGAGCGACGGGGCCCGGACCTGGACCTTCACGCTCAAGGCGGGGGTGAGGTTCGAGGACGGCCGGCCCATCATCAGCCGGGACATCAAGTACGGGGTCGAGCGGAGCTTCGCCGCGGAGCTCCCCGAGGGGCCGCCGTACGCACGCATGTGGCTTGCCGGAGGCCGGAGTTACAAGGGCCCCTACAAGGACAAGCACGGGCTCGCCTCGATCGAGACCCCCGACGACCGGACGATCGCCTTCAAACTCGACCGGCCCGTGGCCGACTTCGGTTCCGCCGTGTCCCTGCCGACGTTCGCCCCGGTTCCGCAGGACAAGGACACCGGCGTCCGTTACGACAGCAGACCCTTCTCCTCCGGTCCGTACAAGATCGGGGACTTCGAACCCAAGAAGCAGCTCACGCTGGTCCGCAACACCCACTGGAGCCCGGCCACCGATACGGTACGCAAGGGCCTACCGGACAAGATGGTGATCGATCTCAACCTGGACCCGGCCGTCGTCGACCAGCGGCTCATCGCCGCCCAGGGACAGGACGCGGACGCGGTCGCCTTCGAGCCGATCGGCCCGGCCTCGGTCGGGCCGGTGATGGCCAACCCCGCAGTGCACAAGAGGCTGGTCGTCGGCGAGTCCATCAACACGCGATACCTGAGCATCAACACCCGGCACAAGCCCCTCGACGACGTCCGGGTGCGACAGGCGATCGCCTACGCGCTGGACAAGGACGCCCTGCGCACGGCCCGGGGCGGCCCGATCGCCGGCCGGCTGGCTACGACCCTGCTGCCGCCGTCGCTGCCCGGCTCCGTCCCCGACGCCCCCTTCCCGAGCCCGGGCGGCAAGGGCGATCCGACCAAGGCCAAGGCGCTGCTCGCGCAGGCCGGCCATGCATCGGGCCTGACCCTCACGCTCGACACCCCGGCCACCGCGGGCGGACAGGCACAGGGCGAGGCCGTGCAGGCATCTCTGGCCAAGGCGGGGATCAAGGTGAAGATCAACGCGATCAGCTCGTCGGCGTTCTACAGCACGGTGGGGAACACCTCCCAGGAGCACGACCTGGTGATCGACGGCTGGACACCCGACTGGCCCGGCGCCTCCACCTACCTGCCCCTCGTGTTCGACGGCCGGCTGATCACCCCCGAGGGCAACAACAACCACGCCCAGTACGACTCCCCCACGGTCAACGCCCGCATCGACGCCATCGCCCGGATGAAGGACCCGGCCGCCGCCGCGACCGCCTACGGCCAACTGGCCAAGCAGATCACGCGTGACGCGCCGGTCGTGCCGTTCTTGTGGGACAAGGCGGCCGTTCTCGTCGGGTCTCACGTCACCGGCGCCTACGGGCACATCGCCTACGTCGGGCGACTGGATCTGGTCTCCCTGGGGCTGCGCAAGTGACGGCCACGCTCCCCGCCGCGGTGCCGTCCGACTCGCCGCCGAGCCTGGCACCGCACGAGACGTCCCTGCTGCGCCGGCTGCTGGACCAGCGCTCCGCCACGGTCGCACTGACGGTGGTCGTCCTCCTGGTCCTGATCGCCCTCGCAGCCCCGCTGATCACCTGGGCCGCCGGCACGTCCCCGACCGACTTCCACTCCGAAGCGGTGGACCCGTCGCTCGGCGGACTGCCGCGCGGCACCGCGGGTGGGATCAGCACCGCGCACTGGCTTGGCGTCGAGCCCGGCAGCGGCCGGGACATCCTCGCCCGGGTCGTCTATGGCGCCCGGATCTCGCTGCTGATCGCCCTCCTCGCCACTGCTGTGTCGGTGACGCTCGGAACGACGCTCGGACTGGCCGCCGGGTTCTTCGGCGGCTGGACCGACACGGTCATCGGCAGGCTGATGGACCTGCTCATGTCGTTCCCCGCCCTGATCTTCATGATCGCGCTGATCTCCGCGGCGCCGGGCGTGAACCGAATGCTGCTGCTGGTCGTCGTGCTCGGCTTCTTCGGCTGGCCGTACGTCGGGCGGATCGTGCGCGGGCAGGCCATGGTGCTCGCCCGCGGCGAATTCGTGGCGGCGGCCCGGGTACTGGGCGCCTCCCGGCGCGCCCTGCTGGTCCGGGAGGTGCTGCCCAACCTGAGCGGGCCGATCCTCGTGGTGGCGACCATGTCGATCCCCAGTTACGTCGCCACCGAGGCGGGCCTGTCCTTCCTCGGCATCGGGGTGCGCCCGCCGACCCCCTCATGGGGCCAGATGATCGCCTCCGCGGTGCCGTGGTACGCCGCCGACCCCGTCTACTTCCTCGTCCCGGGCGCCTTCCTGTTCGTGACCGTGCTCGCCTTCAACGTGCTGGGCGACGCGGTACGGGACGCGCTCGATCCCCGGAGCCGCCACCGATGATCCTCTACGTCCTGCGCAGACTGGCCGCGACAGCGGCGATCCTGCTGGTGGTCTGCGCGGCCACCTTCGCGATCTTCTATCTGATGCCCGCCGATCCGGCCCAGGGCGCCTGCGGCAAGGCGTGCAGCCCGGAGCGGATCGCCCAGATCCGTACCACCCTCGGCCTGAACCACTCGGTGTTCGTGCAGTTCCGCGACTATCTCGTCGGCATCGTGGCCGGCCGCGGCTACGGCACGGGCACGCAGGCCGTGCACTGCCCCGCCCCCTGCCTTGGATTCAGCTTCCAGACCGATCAGCCGGTGTGGCGGATGCTCACGGACCGGCTGCCGGTCAGCATCTCCATCGCCGTGGGCGCGGCGGTGCTGTGGCTGATCGTCGGTGTCACGGCGGGTGTGATCTCCGCTCTGCGCCGTGGCAGCCTGTGGGACCGTGCGGCGATGACGGCCGCGCTCGGCGGGGTCTCGCTGCCGGTGTACTTCACCGCCCTGGTGCTGCAGTACCTGCTGGTCGTCAAGCTCGGTCTGCTGCCGTATCCGCAGGCGATCCCGCTCACCGCGGACCCGGTCGGGTGGGCGCAGTCCATGGTCATGCCGTGGATCACGCTGGCGATGCTCTACGCCGGCATCTACGCCCGGATCACCCGCGGCGAGATGCTCGACAGCCTCGGCCAGAACTTCGTCCGCACCGCCCGCGCCAAGGGCCTGCCCGAGCCGGCCGTGCTGCGTCGCCATGCGCTGCGGCCGGCGCTGATGCCCATCGTGACGATCTTCGGCATGGACCTCGGCGCGCTGCTCGGCGGCGCCCTCATCACCGAGTCGGTCTTCGGCCTGCCCGGCGTGGGAAAACTCGCGGCCGACGCGATCAACAGCGCCGACCAGCCGGTGATCCTCGGGGTCACGCTCTTCGCCGCCGGATTCGTCGTGATCGCCAACGCCGCGGTGGACCTGGTCTACGCGCTCCTGGACCCGAGAGTGAGGGCCGTGGGATGACCCTGCTGACCGTACGTGACCTGACCGTGGACTTCACGGGCGGCGTGCGCGCCGTCGACGGACTCGATCTGGACCTGGCCGCCGGGGCGGTGCTCGGCGTGGTCGGTGAGTCCGGCAGCGGCAAGTCCGTGACCAGCCTGGCCGTCATGGGCCTGCTGCCCGAGGCCCGGATCAGCGGTGAAGTCCGCTTCGACGGGCAGGAGTTGACCGGCTTGGGCCGGCGGGCGCTGCGCCGACTGCGTGGCGACCGGATCGCGATGATCTTCCAGGATCCGCTGTCCTGCCTGAATCCCTACTACCCGGTGGGCTTCCAGATCGCCGAAGCCTATCGTGCGCACCGCCGGGCCGGCCGGCGCGAGGGGCACCGGGTCGCGGTGCGGATGCTGGACCGGGTCGGCATCCCCGAGCCCGAGCGGCGCGCCCGCGCCTATCCGCACGAGTTCTCCGGCGGCATGCGCCAACGCGTGATGATCGCGATGGCCCTGTGCCTGGAACCCGACCTGCTCATCGCCGACGAACCGACCACCGCGCTCGACGTGACCGTGCAGGCCCAGATCCTGGAACTGCTGCGGGAGTTGAGGGAGCGGTCCGGCACCGCCATCATGCTCATCACCCATGACATGGGTGTCGTCGCCGGGCTGGCCGACGAGGTCGTCGTGATGTACGGCGGCCGCGCGGTCGAGCGGGGCACCGTCCGCAAGGTGTTCTACCAGCCGCGCGACACCTACACCAAGGGCCTGCTCGCCTGCGTACCCCGGGTCGACGGGCCGTTGCCCGACCGGCTGCCCACCTTGTCGGCACCGGGGGCGAGGGCATGAATTCCGTGGAACATCCCGTGAATCCACCGCTGCTCGAAGCGCGTGACCTGGTCAAGCGGTTCCCCGTACGGCACGGCCTGACCCGGCGGCTCGCCGGACACATCAGGGCGGTCGACGGTGTGTCGCTGCGGGTGGACGCCGGGGAGACGCTGGGTCTGGTCGGCGAGTCCGGCTGCGGCAAGTCCACGGTCGCCCGGCTGCTGACCCGGCTCATCGAGCCCACCTCGGGGACGATTTCCGTAGCCGGACGGGAACTGACCACGCTGGACGAGCAGGTGATGCGGCCCGTGCGCCGTGACCTGCAGATGATCTTCCAGGATCCGTTCTCCTCACTCAACCCCCGCCAAACCGTCCGCCAGATCCTGGCGGCCCCCTACCGCTACCAACAGCTGCCCCCCGAAGAGCCGGTGGAACAGCTCCTGGAGCGGGTGGGCCTGCGGCCGGAACACGCGGCCCGCTATCCCCACGAGTTCTCCGGCGGGCAGGCACAGCGCATCGGGATCGCCCGGGCGCTGGCGCTGCGGCCGAAACTGGTGGTGTGCGACGAGCCCGTCTCGGCGCTCGACGTGTCGGTACAGGCGCAAGTCCTCAACCTGCTCAAGGACCTCCAGCAGGAGTACGGCCTCGCCTACGTGTTCATCGCGCACGACCTCGGCGCGGTCCGCCAGATCAGCACCCGTGTCACCGTGATGTACCTGGGCACGGTCGTGGAAACGGCCGACCGCGACACCCTCTACGGCCGCGCCGCACACCCGTACACCCACGCTCTGCTCTCCGCCGTACCGCTGCCCGACCCGGACGCCGAACGAGCCCGCGAGCGGATCGTCCTCCACGGCGACCTGCCCAGTCCGCTGAATCCCCCCAGCGGCTGTCCGTTCCGCAGCCGGTGCCCCAAGGCGGCCGACCCGTGTGCCACCGAGCGGCCCGTGCTGCGCGCGATCGCGCCGGGCCATGAGGTCGCCTGCCACTACCCCGAGCCGCTGAGGCGTCCGTCGTCCGCGTCGGTCGCCGAGGAAAGGACCTCATGATCCGCAGCTACCGCCTGCCCGGTCTCGCCGTCACCGACCACGCGTTCACCGTGCCCCTCGACCACGCCGACCCCGCGGGAGCCTCGATTCCGGTGTTCGCCCGGGAACTGTGCGATCCAGCCCGGGCCGGCGAGCCACTGCCCTGGCTGCTGTACCTGCAGGGCGGACCCGGAGGCAAGTCGCCGCGGCCACTGAACGCCACCTCCGGTTGGCTCGCCCGCGCCCTCACCACCCACCGGGTGCTGCTGCTGGACCAACGCGGCACCGGCCGCAGCACCCCGGTCACGGCCCGGTCGGCCGGGCGGTTCTCCGATGCCCGGGAGCTGGCCGGCCATCTCGCCCTCTTCCGCGCGGACTCGATCATCGCGGACGCGGAGCTGATCCGGCGTCAACTGTGCGGCAGCGAAGCATGGGAGACGCTCGGCCAGAGCTACGGCGGGTTCCTCACCCTCACCTATCTCTCCCAGGCTCCCGAAGGATTGCGGGCCTGCTACATCACCGGCGGGCTACCCGGCCTGGACGCCACCGCCGACGACGTCTACGCGGCCACCTATCCACGGGTCAGGGAGAAGGTGACCGCCTTCTACGCCCGTTACCCCGGTGACCGCGAGCTGGTCCGGCGGATCGCCGAGCTGCTCGCCGGCCGAACGGTCCGGCTGCCCGACGGCGACCGGCTCACCGTCCGGCGGCTGCGCACGCTCGGCCTGATGCTGGGCATGGGAGACGGAGCCCAGCGCCTGCACTGGCTGCTGGACGAAGCCCTCGACGCCGACGGCGACCTCTCGGCGACCTTCCTGCACCAGGCGATGAACCTGACCGGGTTCGTCGGCAACCCGCTCTTCGCCGTGCTCCAGGAGTCCATCTTCGCCCAGGGCGGCAAGCCCACCGACTGGGCCGCCGCCCGCGCGCTCGCAGACCGCCCGGAGTTCGCCGAGGACGCCGACCCGCTGCTGTTCACAGGCGAGATGTTCTACCCCTGGATGTTTGAGGAGATCGCCGGGCTGCGGCCGTTCCGCGAAGCGGTCCAGCTGCTGGCCGAGCGAGCCGACTGGCCCGAGCTGTACTCCCCCGCGCGGCTGGCGGCCAACCAGGTGCCGGTGGCCGCCGCGATCTACCACGACGACATGTACGTCCCCACCGAGCTGTCCATGCCGACCGTGCACTCGGTAGGTGCGCTGCGCACCTGGGTCACCAACGAGTGGGAGCACGACGGGGTGACCGCGTCCGGCGAGGGCGTCCTGTCCCGCCTGATGGACATGGCCGCCGACCGGGCCTGACGTCCTCCTCCGCACCCACCCGCTTGACCCCTTTCACCCACCCGAAGGAGATGATGAGGAGACATGTCCCGATCCATCAAGAGCCTCAGAGCCCTTGCCGCGGGCGCCGCCGCGACGGCGTTCCTCTCGCTCGGCGCCGCCGCCCCGCCCCCGCCCCCGCCCCCGGCCCCGGCCCCGGCATCGGGGCAGACCACCGCACCGGCCGCCGACTGCGCCCTCCCCGGCAGAACCGGCTGGACGGACGAGGGCCACACCACCGACTACACCCAGTTCCAGCGGCCTCTCGGCACCAAGCGCGTCCTCATGCTGTTCGTCGACTTCCCCGACGCCCGGGCCTCCGGTTCCACCTCCGACTACTACCGGCAACTCGCCCCGGCCGCCGACTGGATGAAGCGCGACTCCTACGGCCGGACGGCCCTCGACATCACCCCGCTGTCCCGTTGGATACGGATGCCACAGGACTCCACCAGCTACGGCTTCCAGCGCGGCATCACCTTCGAGCAGCACGAGGCATACGTCCGGCAGGCGGTGGCAGCCGCGGACCCGTACACCGACTTCTCCCGCTACGACATGGTCTACGTCGTCCCGGCCAAGTCCGCCTCCGCGATCAGCTTCTCGCCGACGTACCTGTACGACCCCACCACCGCCGGCATCATCGCCGACGGCACGCGCGTCAAGTGGGCGGTGACGTTCGGGCAGGACATGTGGCACTGGGGCTTCAAGGTCGCCGACCACGAGACCAGCCACACCTTCGGCCTGCCCGACCTCTACGCCTTTACCGGCACCGACTACCACCGCTTCGTCCGCGGCTGGGACCTCATGGGCGACATCGCCGGAGCCGCCCCACAGCACGTCGGCTGGGAGCGGTGGAAGTTCGGCTGGATCGACGACCGCCGGGTCGCCTGCCTTCCCTCGGCCGGCAGCCGCACGGTCCGCCTGAAGGCGGTCGAACGTCCCGGTGGAACGAAGATCGCGGTGATCCGCACCGGCGAGACCACCGCCTACGTGGCCGAGTCCCGCAGGGCTGTCGGCGCTGACAGCCACGCCTGTTCCACCGGTGTGCTGGTCTACAAGGTGGACACCTCCACCCAGACCGGCTACGGCCCGGTCCAGATCGTGAACGGAAACCCCGGCGTCACCCCGCCTTCGGGCTGCCAGACCCTGGACATGGCGGCCTTCCACGCCGGGCAGTCCTTCACCGATTCCGCCACGGGAGTCCGGATCGATGTCGAGCACAGCAGCCCTCTTCACGACGAGATCACGATCACCAAGAACTGAGACCAGGTGCGTGCTCGGTGGCTCACTTCAGCATCCGCAGCGACTCGGGATGACGCTTGCGCCACCGCGCGTAGGCCGGAGCGTCGGCACTGGTGGCCAGATACCCCTCGGCGACCCTGCGCACGATCTCGTCGCCGTGCTCGGCCGGCGGTCCGTCCCGGCGCCAGGCGAGCACATGGCGGTACCAGAGCGGACTGCCGGCGAGCGGGCGCACGGCCACGCCCGGCACCTCGATGAACGTCGCCTGGCAGAGGCTGACGGCCAGGCCCGCCCGGACGATTTCGATCAGCTGGCGGCCCTCCGCCTCGTAGGGGGCGTGCGGCTGATGACCCATCAGAGAGAAGACGGATGCCCAGTACTCCCGGGTTCGGTCACTGTCCGGGTGAGGCATGGCCCAGTCGTCCTCGATGAACTCCCTGAGGCTCACCTCCTCCCGCCCGGCCAGCGGGTGAGTGGACGGAAGCAGGGCGAATACGGGCTCGGTGACGACGGGGCGCAGCACGACCCCCTCGCGCGGTGGGAGCTCATGGCCGGGGTTGTCGCCGAGAACCGCCGCCTCCAGACGGCCCGCCGCGAGGTCGTCCAGCAGCGGCAAAGGGGAGTACTGGCATCGGGTCGTCACCTCCGATCCAGGCATCAACTCCCTTGTCGTCACGATGAGATCGGCCAGCAGCGGCGCGCCCACCGAACCGAGGCGGACGCGCCCCGGGGCGGTTCCGCAGCGAGCAGCGCGGGCGGTGTCGGAGAGCAGGCCGTCGATGCCCGGCAGAATCGCCCGCGCCCGGGGCAGCACCAGCTCGCCCAGCGCGGTGGGCACGGCGCCGGCCTGCCCCCGGTCGAAGATCGGTCCGCCCAGCATGGCTTCAATGCGCCGCAGTTGGGCGCTGAGTCCCGGTTGCGTCATACGCAGCGAAGCGGCGGCACGCGTCAGACTTCCGGCCTCCGCGATCGCGCAGATCACTCGCAGATGCCGTACCTCCAGATCCATGGCGCGGATGGTAAGGAGCGGCAGGCGCTTTCCGGCAGGGGTCGGGACATCACAGTCCCATATGAAATGTCACATGTGATCTGCACAGCGCCCTCCGCAACTCTTGGCACAGGACAGTGCAATGTGAAATATTACTGTCGTGCCCACGAGAAACTCCTCGGACGTCATCGTCGTCGGGGCTGGAATGGTCGGTGCCGCCTGCGCCTACTACGCCGCCCGCGCCGGCCTTTCGGTCACCGTGGTCGACCGCGGCGCTGTCGCCGGTGGGACCACCGGCGCAGGGGAGGGAAACCTCCTGGTCTCCGACAAGGAACCCGGCCCCGAACTCACCCTCGCCCAGCTGTCCGCGCGGCTGTGGCGGGAGCTGGCGGAAGCTCTTCCCCCACAGCTGGAGTACGAGGCCAAGGGCGGCCTGGTCGTCGCCTCCGACACACCGGGGATGGACGCCCTGCGGGACTTCGCGGCCGGGCAGGAGAAGGCCGGGGTCGAGGCGGAGGAGATTCCCGCCGACCGGCTCACCGACCTGGAGCCCCATCTCTCCCCCATCCTGGCGGGCGGCTTCCACTACCCCCAGGACGCACAGGTCCAGCCCGCCCTCGCCGCGGCCCACCTGCTGCGCGCCTCGCGTGCCCGGGTCCGCCTCGGAGAGGAGGTCACGGGTCTCCTCACCTGGCCGGACGGCAAGGTGAGGGGCGTACGGACGGCGGCCGGCGCCCTCCACGCCCCGCACGTGGTGAACGCGGCCGGCGCCTGGGGCGGCGAGCTGGCCCGGCGCGCGGGTGCGGACCTGCCCGTCCTGCCCCGCCGCGGCTTCGTCCTCGTCACCGAACCGCTGCCGCGCGTGGTGCGGCACAAGGTGTACGCGGCGGACTACGTCGCCGACGTGGCAAGCGGGTCGGCCGCGCTCCAGACCTCGGCCGTGGTCGAGGGCACCCCGGCGGGCCCGGTGCTGATCGGCGCCAGCCGCGAGCGGGTGGGCTTCGACCGCACGCTGTCCGTCGAGGTGCTGCGCCGCCTCGCCGCCCAGGCCACCGCCCTGTTCCCGGTACTGGCCGGGGTGCGGGCGATGCGGACCTACGCGGGGTTCCGCCCTTACCTCCCCGACCACCGGCCGGCCATCGGCCCCGATCCACGCGTGCCGGGACTGTTGCACGCCTGCGGCCACGAAGGCGCGGGGATCGGCCTGGCTCCGGCCACCGGCCTGCTCATCGCCCAGCTCGTGACCGGGGGGCAACCTCCCTTGGACATCATCCCGTTCAGCCCCGGTCGCTTCACGTCCGTCTCCTGACCCGTCAGCTCTTCCAGAGGAGGCTGCAGTGGCCCGTACCCCCGGTGAACTGGCCGGCGCACGGCCCGGTCCGCCGTTCGAGATCACCGTCGACGGCCGTACCGTCACCGCACTGCCCGGACAGTCCATCGCCGCCGCCCTGTGGGGCGCCGGCATCCTCGCCTGGCGCACCACGCGCGGCAACGGCCGCCCACGCGGCGCCTTCTGCGGCATCGGGCAGTGCTACGACTGCCTGGCCACCGTCAACGGCGGGCCCAACAGAAGGGCCTGCCTGCTTCCCGCGCGCCCCGGTGACGCGATCACCACCCAGGAGGGACACGGCCATGCCGGGCTCGGCGTCTGAACCGTACGACCTTGCGGTGATCGGTGCGGGCAGTGCCGGACTCGCCGGTGCCGTCGCCGCGTCGGAACGGGGCTTGTCCGTCGCCCTGTTGGAAGCGTCGGAGCAGATCGGCGGCCAGTTCTATCGTCATCCGTCCCCGGCCCTCGGTGCCGTACGGCCGCAGGCCCTGCACCACGACTGGGCCGCTTTCGACGCATTGCGCCGACGTCTGGAGGCGAGTGCCGTCGCACCGCTCCTCGGGCATCACGTGTGGAGCGTGGCACCGGAGAGTGGGGAGCTGTGGGCGGTGCGCGCCGTCACCGGCGCCGACGGCGAAGCGGAACGCACGGCACAGGTGCGGGCCCGCACGATCCTGCTCGCGACCGGTGCGTACGAGCGGCAACTTCCCTTTCCCGGCTGGACGATGCCCGGGGTGGTGGGTGCCGGGGGCGCCCAGGCGATGCTCAAGGCCGGGCTGGTACTGCCGGGGAAGCGGGTCGTCGTCGCGGGCAGCGGCCCGCTGCTGCTCGCCGTCGCCTCCTCGCTGGCCGCGGCCGGGGCACGCGTCCCCGCCGTCGTGGAGGCATCCGGCTATCTCGGGTACGCCCGCCACCCACGCGCCCTCGCCGCCAACCTCGGCAAGCTCGCCGAGGCCGCGGTCCACGGATCGGCCCTGCTGCGCCACCGTGTGCGGCTGTGTACCCGCAGCGCGGTCACCGAGGTCCACGGCACCGACCGGGTGGAGGCCGTGACCGTCTCCCGCGTCAACCCGCAGTGGCGGCCGATACCGGGAACGGGGCGGCGCATCGCGTGCGATGCGCTGGCCGTGGGACACGGACTGGTCCCGCACATCGACCTGGCCACGAGCCTCGGCTGCGCGACCCGGCGAACACCCGACGCGGCCTCGGCCCTCGTCCTGGGCGACCTGCAGGAGACCTCGGTCCCCGGCATCTGGGCGGCCGGCGAGACAGGCGGCATCGGTGGAGCCCGACTTGCCTGCGTCGAAGGCGAGTTGGCGGCTTCCGCAATCGCCGCCCGGCTGGCTGGCAGACCGTTCCTGACCGGCAGCGGGCGGGCCCGGGAGCTGTGCCGCCGTCGTGACCGGATGCGTGCCTTCGCCGACGCCATGGCGGTCGCACATGCCCCCGGCCCCGGCTGGACCGAGTGGCTCACTGACGACACGGACGTGTGCCGCTGCGAGGAGGTGACCGCCGGTCGCGTCCGGGCGGCGATCGCCGACTTCGGTGCCCGCGACGCCCGTACGGTCAAGCTCCTCACACGAGCGGGCATGGGCTGGTGCCAGGGCCGCATGTGCGGGGCGGCCGTGGCCTGTCTCGCGGCACGCGGCGACGGGACAGGCCACGGCACAGTGCCGCCGTCCGCCGAGCGCCGGCCACTCACCGTGCCGGTGCCGCTCAGGGCGCTCGCGTCGCTCGACGAGCCCGACGAGCCCGACGAGCCCGACGACTGACCCGTACGCACTCCGCACGGGACCTCATGGTCCCGACTAATAAAATGTCACATATTACAGAAGGGTCGACCGACAATGACCTCCAAGTCCTGGAACTCCGACCGCCCCTGGCGCGGCATCATGGTCGCCACCGCCCTCCCCTTGCGCCCGGACCTCTCCGTCGACTACGACGCCTACGCCGAGCACGTCCGCCGGCTGATCGACAACGGCTGTGACGGCGTCGTACCGAACGGCTCGCTCGGCGAGTACCAGACCCTCACCGCCGAGGAGCGCGCCCGCGTCGTCCGAACCGCCGTCGAAGCCGCCGGCGACGGCGCCCGGGTGATGCCCGGGGTCGCCGCCTACGGCAGTGGCGAGGCCCGCCGCTGGGCCGAGCAGGCGGCCGAGGCGGGCTGCGGCTCCGTGCTGCTCCTGCCACCGAACGCCTACCGCGCCGACGAACACGCCGTACGTGCCCACTACGCCCAGGTCGCCGAGGCCGGGGTGCCTGTCGTCGCGTACAACAACCCGATCGACACCAAGGTGGACCTGACTCCGGCACTGCTGGCCCGGCTCCACGGCGACGGCAGCGTGGTCGCGGTCAAGGAGTTCACCGGCGACGTGCGCAGGGCGTACGAGATCGCCGAACTGGCACCCGAACTCGATCTGCTGATCGGAGCGGACGACGTCCTGCTGGAACTCGCGATCGCCGGCGCCGTCGGCTGGATCGCGGGGTACCCGAACGCCTTCCCCGCCGCGTGCGCCCAGCTCTACCACGCCGCCGTCGCGGGCGACCTGGAGACGGCCCTGCCCCTCTACCGGTCGCTGCACCCGCTGCTTCGCTGGGACTCCAGGACCGAGTTCGTGCAGTCGATCAAGCTCTCCATGGACATCGCCGGCCACCACGGCGGCCCCACCCGTCCGCCGCGCTCACCGCTCACCGGCGAGATCGAGGCCGGGGTACGCGCGGCCACCGAGAAGGCCATCGCCCAGGGTCACCACTGACCGGAAGGGACGGACGTCCGTGCGTACCCGTCACGTCTTCCATGCCGTCGACTCGCACACCGAGGGCATGCCCACGCGTGTCATCACCGGCGGCGTCGGGGTGATCCCCGGCGCGACCATGGCCGAGCGCAGGCTCCACTTCATCGAACACCTGGACCACATCCGCACGCTCCTGATGTACGAGCCACGCGGCCACGCCGCCATGAGCGGCGCTATCCTGCAGCCCCCAACCCGCCCCGACGCCGACCACGGGGTCCTGTTCATCGAGGTCTCCGGCCTGCTGCCGATGTGCGGACACGGCACCATCGGGGTGGCCACCGTCCTGGTCGAGACCGGAATGGTGCCGGTCAGCGAGCCGGTCACCACGGTACGACTGGACACCCCGGCCGGCCTGGTCTCCGTCGACGTCCACGTCGAGGACGGCGTGGCGACGGAGGTCACGCTCACCAACGTGCCCGCCTTCTGCCTGGGCCTGGAACGCAAGACCGACGTCCCGGGGTACGGCACGGTGACGTACGACCTCGCCTTCGGCGGCAACTTCTACGCGTTCGTCGAACTCGAAGCACTGGGGCTGCCCTTCGAGCGGGCCCGCAAGGACGACCTCCTCGCCGCCGGTCTCGCCGTCATGGGCGCGATCAACGCCTCACCGGACCGGCCCGTCCACCCCGAACACCCGGAGATCACCGGCGTCAAGCACGTCTACCTCGCCGCGCCCGGCTCCGACGCACACCACTCACGGCACGCCATGGCCATCCATCCCGGCTGGTTCGACCGTTCGCCGTGCGGTACCGGCACCTCCGCCCGCATGGCCCAGCTCCACGCCCGCGGCGAACTCCCGCTGAACCGCGACTTCGTCAACGAGTCCTTCATTGGCACTCGGTTCACCGGCCGCCTGGTCGACGAGACCCTGGTCGGCGGGGTGCCGGCCGTCGTCCCCACCGTCACCGGTCGCGCCTGGATCACCGGCACCGCCCAGTACTTCCTCGACCCGGACGCCCCCTTCCCAGGAGGCTTCCTCCTATGACCGACTCCGCTTCCGTCATCTCCCGCAATCCGGCCGATCCCTCCGACGTCCTGGTGCACATCCCGGCCCCCGGCGCCGCCGGTGCGATCGACGCTGGGGACCGGGCCCGCGCCGCCCAGCCCGACTGGCTCACCGGTGGTGCCGCAGCCCGCTCGTCGGCCCTCACCGCGATCGCCGGGGCCATCGAGGCCGCCGCCGAAGAGCTGTCGGCCCTCGCCGTGCGCGAAGTGGGCAAGCCGCTCACCGAAGCGCGGTCCGAGGTGGCACGTACCGCTGCGATCTGGCGCTACTACGCGCAGGCCCCGTTCGAGCCCACCGGTGCCGTCCACGAAACGGCAGGTGGCCCCGGGCTGTTGCTGACCCGACGACGCCCGCACGGCGTCGCGGCGCTGATCACGCCCTGGAACTTCCCCTACGCCATCCCCAGTTGGAAGGCGGCCCCGGCGCTGGCAGCGGGCAACTCGGTCGTCCTGAAGCCGGCTCCGGAGGCCACAGCGTGCGCCCAGCGTCTCGCGGGGATCCTCGACGGGGCCCTGCCCGCCGGGGTGTTCACCGTCATCCCCGGCGGGGCTGTCGAAGGCGAGGCCGTCGTCTCCGCCGCCGACGTCGTCTCCTTCACCGGTTCCACCGCGGTCGGCCACGCGGTCGTCGGCGCCGCCACCGCCTGGGGCGTTCCGGTCCAGGCGGAGATGGGCGGGCTCAACGCGGCGATCGTCCTGCCCGACGCCGACATCGGCCGGGCAGCCGCCCACATCGCCTCGGCGATCGCCGGATACGCGGGGCAGAAGTGCACCGCGACCAGCCGCGTGATCGCCGTCGGCGCCGCCCTGGACCCGCTGCGCGAGGCCCTGACCGAGGCGCTGCGCGCGCTGCGGGTGGGCGACCCGGCCGATCCGGCCACGGTGTGCGGCCCGCTCATCAGCGAGCGGGCCCGCGACCAGGTGGAGAAGGCCTCCCATGGCCTCTCCGTGCTCGCCGGCGGAGCCGCTGCCCGGACAGCGGGGCCGGACGGCTGGTACACGGCACCCACCCTGGTGGAAAAGGTCCCGTCGGACCACCGGCTGCTGCGGGAGGAGGTCTTCGGCCCGATCGCGGCCCTGCTGCCCGCGGACGACCTCGCCCACGCCGTACGGATCACCAACTCCAGCTCCTACGGCCTCGTCACCTCGGTCCACACGGCCGACCTCGACGTGGCGCTGCACGGTCTCGACCACCTCGGGACCGGCATGATCCGCGTCAACGGGCCGTCCACCGGTGTCGACTTCCACCTGCCCTTCGGCGGCACCAAGGCATCCAGCCACGGCCCGAGGGAGCAGGGCAGAGCCGCCCTGGACTTCTACACCACGAGCCGCACGTACACCCTGGCACCCGCCAGAACAACGTGACATTGTACGCTGACGCTCCGGTCAGGGCACGGAGGAAACAGCATGGGGCATCTGAAGGCAGGCAACCTCATCACCACCCGGGAGCGGCTGCGCGACCAGGTCGCCCACGCCCTGCGCGCCGCCCTCATTTCCGGTGAACTGCGCCCCGGCGAGGTCTACTCGGCCCCGGTGCTCGCCGAGGACTTCGGCATCTCCGCGACGCCGGTCCGCGAGGCGATGCTCGACCTGGCCCGCGAGGGCCTGGTCGAGCCCCTCCGCAACAAGGGCTTCCGGGTCACCGAGGTCGACGAGCGCGACCTCGACCAGTACACCGAGATCCGTACTCTGATCGAGGTTCCCATGGTCGGCCGGATCACGAGGACCGCATCGAAGAAGGACCTCGAAGCGCTGCGCCCGGTCGCCGAGGAGATCGTGCGCGCCGCGCACGACCACGACCTCATCGGCTACCTGGAGGCCGACCGCCGGTTCCACCTCTCGCTGCTGGCACTCTCCGGCAACGACCGTCTCGTCGAAACCGTCGGTGATCTGCGCAAGCGCTCCCGCCTGTACGGCCTGACCGCACTGGACCGGCGCGGCGAACTCATCCCCTCGGCCCAGGAGCACCTGGAGCTGCTGGAGCTCATGCTCTCCGGCGACTCCGAAGCCTCCGAGCAGTGCATGACCCGGCACCTGGGCCATGTGCGCTCACTCTGGGCCGAGGCCGGGGCCGACAAGTGAGGCCCCCTTCCGGTCGCTGAGCCTCACGCCGGCCGCGCAGGGTGTGTCTCTGCCTTCCGGCCTTCCGGTAGAGGGGCAGTCCTCCCCGGAACGCAGGGGGTCCGGTGCGACAGAACTCAGCCCTTCTTCTGTTTGTACAGTTCGAGATCCCTGTTCACGAACAAATGCACATAGCCGCAGCTCCAGCAGATCAGGCCGGTTGCCGACTCGTTCGCCCAACCCAAGCTCATGAACTCCATGCCGGAGCTGTTGAGCTTCACCTCACGGTCCCTGAACAGGTCACCCTGACAGAAGGTGCACTTGATCCACACGCCCCCGAGAGCCGCGCGAACAGGTTTGGCCATGCCTCCACCTTTCCTATGAGCCGCCGGAGTCGTGCGCCCGTCTCCCACACAAACTGCGTGGCGGCAGCGTAATCAGGCCCCCTGAACCGGGCCATGGACCAGACAGGCGCCGCAGACGCCCTGCCACCGCATCAGCTCAGTGACTTCCCGGTCACGAAGACGGCGATGGCGCGCTCTGGGAATCAGGCGATGCCCGGCCGGCGCTGGGTGTCGCGGCGTCCGATGAGGAACCAGAGCAGGCTCCCGAGGTACGGGGCCAGCAGGGCGAAGGCGACCCAGACCAGCTTCATGCCTCCGGTGAGGTCAGACCTGACGATGCTGAGCAGGGCGCCGAAGTAGAACGCGAGAGCGCCGAGGACCATCGCGGCTCCTGCACAGGTGATCACGATGTTGCCCGTAGAGGCAAGGGCCATCTGCTGTGCGAGCTGTGCCTGCATCATTCATTCCTCTTGCTGGTGGGGGGATTCTCAGAGCCGCCGGTCGGGCGGTCTCGGTTGGCGGCAGTCGGGCCGTGCCAGGGTGCTGGCTGCGTTATGGGTGAGCCCTTGTCATGAGGGGCGCCGTGCGGACCGCAGCAGGTAGACGCCAGCGGCGACCGGGAGTGCCGGGACGGCCAGAAGGACGGGGGTGAATGCTCCGAGGCCGAGGTTCAGCGTGCCCGCGGGGACCACCCACAGCGCCACCGCGAACAGCGGCGGCACGAGGGCGGCCGCCGTTGCGATCGACTTGTCCCGATTGCGCCACTGCGGCGCCCTCCACAGCCACCAGATCGCGCCGATCAGGGCGGGGCCGCCCAGCAGGGGGGCGAAGAGCGTCAGGAGTCCGGTCGCCGCCAGCAGTGCCAGCAGTGCGAGGGTGCGTCCTCGGCTCACTTGCGGGGCGGGGAGCTCGTCGCCCAGTGCGGTTTCCGCGATGGTGCGCGGGTCGCCGAGGCGTGTGAGTACGGTGCGGATCTCGTCGTCGCCGGATGCGGACTCTTCCGCGAGGGCCACGGCGATGTGTTCCTCCAGGTCGGCCAGCAGCTCATTGCGGCGTTCCGGGCTGAGGCCGGCCGTTTCACGCGCCACGGTGGCCAAGTAACTCTTCACCAGCGGGTGCTCGGTGATCGTCACGGTGGTCTCCTGTCAGTCGGTGATGAAGTGGTCGACCGCGTCCCGGAAGTGCGGCCAGATGGCGGTGAACTCCTTCAGCGCCGCATGCCCCGACGGCGTCAGCTCGTAGTAGCGCCGTGGGGGCCCGCTGGGGGACTCCTGCCAGCGGGTCTCCACCAGTCCGTCACGGCGCAGGCGCGACAGCAAGGGGTAGATGGTTCCTTGGCTCGTGACCATGACATTCACCGCGCCGAGGGTTTCGAGCAGCTCCACGCCGTAGCGCGGGCCCTCCCGCAGGATCGCGAGCACGCAGTACTCCAGCACCCCCTTGCGGAGCTGGCTCTCGGCCTTGCCCGCGACGGGCTTACCTGCGATGTCAGGTTCCATGCATTGCACAGTACCTGGCTATCTCTAGAAGTCCAAAGGCGATGTCGGCGCACCCGGGATGCGATCCCCACGCTCAGGTCCCGCCACCCCCGGACGCCCACGGGGACGGCACGGATCCTCCTCAGCCACCGCCCGTCTGCACCTGGCGAATCACGACTCACCAACGCGGGTACCAGCGGGAGCACGGTGGCGGGAGCCTGGCTGGCGACCGCCTCTTCGGAAGCAGTGGCCAGCACGTCGCTCATGATGTGCCCTGGCAGCCCGGACTCGAAATGCGCTCCCACGTCGCGGGCGGGCAACGTGATGATGGCGTGCAGGTCGTACCGGGTGAGCACCGCCGGCACATTGAGGAGTCCCGGCATCGCAGCTTCCAACAACCTGGAGGCCAGGGCGGCGAGCTGGGGTAGAAGTCGTCGCGCATCACGAGGAGCACGCTGAGTCGGCTGTGGTCGTCCAGCGCTTCGACGATCTGGTCCGCGACGATCCGGCGGCGGTCCACCGCGCTGGTGCTCCGCTGGGTGAGCAACTCGCCCGCGCGATCCGCCCCGTCGGAGAAGGGACTTGCTCACCCGAACGGGGACGGAGCGACAACGGACACCTCGACAACTGCATCGAACTCGAAACAGCCCCGAGCATGCCCGCTGATCACGCTGGCGCGCCGGGGAACTCCAAGATCCCCAACAGAGTCAAGTCCCCGACGCCAGCACCGAAGCGCAAAACGTTCACGACCGGTTCCTCCGCGGTATGCGGCTCTTCGCAGTTGAGCGTGCACTCGGGCTGCGCAGGTGGCTGACGGTCGGCGCTCACTCAGCCTTCCTCGTCGCGTTCCTCCTCGTCCCCGCGCCGACGGCGCGCTCGCTCGGCGATCCCGCTGGAGAGCTTGCCCTTTACCGAGCTGGCCCGGTCGAGAGTCTCGTTACCGAGGCTTCTGGCAGCACCGACGCCCTTCGCTCCTGTCTCAAGCGCCTTGTCTCTCACCTCCGCCGCCGCGACCGCCCATCGTCTCGTCTCCGACGGCCGGCGACCGGACTCGATCCCGAGCCGCCCGTGGAAGTCATGGACGCCGGTCACGACATGATTGCTCGACTGGACCACAGCCGGGGACTTGGTCGGGTGCAGCAGCACCTTCGCGTTGGCCGCTCCGGCAGCCGCATTCATCCGGGCCGCCAGACGCTCGGTGCTCCGCGAGATGAGATCCAGCCGGTTCTGCCGGGCAATCCGAATCCCGAGGCGGTGCCGGTCCAGCTCCTCCGGAGCCGCGTCCAGCACCCGGTCGAGTTCGAGCACGGCAATCGCGTCCTGCAGCTGGAAACAACGAGCCAGAACAGCGAGCCACTCCTGAGCCTTGGACTCGGCTTCCTTGGCCGCCTCGGCGAGATCACCGATCTTGGCCTTGCGCTCCATCTTCTCCGCGAGTGCGTCGAGTCGACGCAACGCGTACACCTGGGTCGTCGCAATCGTCCCCGGCGTGGCCTGCACCTTCGACCACGTGATCCCGGAAACCCGGCCCACCTGCTCCCGGATGGTCATGGCCTCCTCGATCACGAGCTCCGCTCCGATCATGTCCGACAACGCGGCGTCCTCCTGAGCGCGGAGCACGTCGTCGACCTTCTCGTCGATCGTGGCGAGATAGTCGGTGATCTCGTCCATGGTCTGCTGCATCGCGAGCTGCGCCATGATCCCCGCAGCACGAGCGAGAAACGCCGGGTTACCCAGAAGCGATCGGGGCCCGCTCACGAATTCGACAAAACCCCTGATCTGGCCCTTGGGCCCTTTCACCACACCGGTGCTGAGACCTGTCTTCGAGCTTTCCCTCAGCCCGTGCTTCTTGACGACCTGTGCCGACTCCCGGGTCAGCTTCACCCAGCAAGCGGATTCGGCGGCAACGTCCGAACCTGCCTGCGCGACCACAGCCCCGGTACCGGTGACGGACTTGAGCCGTCGCATTCCGACGTCCTTCGACGACAGCCCCTCCGAGACGAGGAAACGTTCGACATCCGCCTCACTCCCGATGACCGTCAGTCCGTCACCGTCGCTGATCAGCTGAATCTCGTTGTCCATCCGGCTGATTCTTCACCAGTCGCCAGCCCGGCCCGCCCGATATATGGAAACTCCCCAACAGCATCGCTGTCGGCAGCCCGAGAGACACGGACCCGCAGCCCCTTCGCCTTCGGCGCGACGGGCCAGTTCTCGGGGTCGCGCTCGTCCACCGCTCTGCACGCCCGCTTGCACGCTTGTCCACCGACTCCCCCGAGCGGCGGCCCTCGGGCCGGTCAGACGCAGCGAGAACCGTTCACGGAAGGTAATAGGCCCAGGTCAGCTGGGTTGCTGACCTGGGCCTTCGTGGAGCCGCGTTCGGGATTCGAACCCCAGACCTGCGCATTACGAGTGCACCGGCCCCAGACCACGAACACTCCACCGCAGACCACCTCCTACTTCACGGCATTGGAAACTGCGGGGTAGAGCGGCGGCGTGATGTCCCATCGACCCGAACCGGCTCAGAGGCGTCATCCGCCCCTCCGCTCCAGGGACTCTTCAGGGACTTTCAGCCCTGTTCCGAGGGACTTCCGAGGGACTTTCCGCCGCCTAACGCCGCAAGCCCCTGAAAGATCCGAATGGGCCTCCGCTGCAGGTCAGAGGTCCTTTTCAAGGCAAAGCCGCAGGTAGCGGCAGACGAGTCGGGCTGTACGCCTGGGCCTGTTCCTCCACAAGGAGACAGTCGGGACAACAGTCGGCATCCCTTCCGCTCCTCCAGTGCACGGGGCTGCGTACCCGCTCGCTACGGGCGAGCATTAAAAGCGCAATCCGAGAGATGTGCGCATCCGTCCGAATGTCGGAGCCATAGGCTTGGCTCAGGACACACGCCGCGCACCGGAAGGAAACGAAGCCGTGCATGGCGAGTACAAGGTGCCCGGCGGCAAGCTGGTCGTCGTGGATCTGGATGTCGAAGAAGGTGTCCTGCGCAACGTGCGAGTCGCCGGGGACTTCTTCCTGGAGCCGGACGAAGCGATCTTCTCGATCAACACAGCCCTTGAGGGTTCTCCCTCATCGACGGACGCTGCAGGGCTGGCCGCCCGGATCACGGCGGCGCTGCCGGAGTCGACCATGATGCTCGGGCTGACAGCGGAGGGCGTCGGCATCGCCGTCCGGCGCGCCCTGGCCCGCGCGACCGAGTGGAGCGACTACGACTGGCAGCTGGTGCACATGGAGCCGCAGGAACCGGCCCTGCACATGGCGCTGGACGAGGTGATCACCACCGAGGTGGCCGCTGGGCGGCGGGCCGCAACCCTACGGGTATGGGAGTGGGCCTCGCCTTCCGTCGTGATCGGCAGCTTCCAGTCCCTGCGGAACGAGGTGGACCCCGAAGGGGCGGCAAAGCACGGGATGACCGTGGTTCGCCGTGTTTCTGGTGGTGGGGCCATGTTCGTAGAGCCCATGAGTACGATCACGTACTCCCTGTCCGTGCCGGAGTCCCTGGTCTCGGGCCTCTCCTTCGCAGACAGCTACGCCTACCTCGACGACTGGGTGCTGGGCGCGCTCGGCGACATGGGCATCAAGGCCTGGTACCAGCCCCTGAACGACATCGCCACCGAGGCCGGCAAGATCGCCGGTGCCGCCCAGAAGCGCATGGTCGGCCCTGACGGCGGCCCTGGAGCCGTCCTCCATCACATGACGATGTCGTACGACATCGACGCCGGCAAGATGGTCGAGGTGCTGCGGATCGGCAGGGAGAAGCTGTCCGACAAGGGGACCAGGAGCGCCAAGAAGCGCGTCGACCCGCTCCGCCGGCAGACGGGCCTCGCACGGGAGCAGGTCATCGAGAACATGATCGCCTCCTTCCGCAACCGCTACGGGCTGACCACCGGCGAAGTCACGGCGGAAGAGATGGCCCGCGCGGAGGAACTGGTGCGGACGAAGTTCGCCACCGAGGAGTGGACCGCGCGCGTGCCGTGAACGCCGCGCCCTGCCGGGTGTCGCGCGGCACCCGGCAGGGCGAGTAGGCCCATGCCCGTGATCACGCCGGCTCGTAGTGTCTTCCGCCTCCGACCTTCGTGGAGCCCGGCGACACGATCACGTACTGGCTGTCGGTGCCGCAGTCGCTGGTCCAGGGGCCGTCCTTCCAGGACAGCTACGCCTACCTGGACGACTGGGTGCTCGGCGCCCTCGGTGAGATGGGGATCCGCGCCTGGTGCCAGCCGCTGAACGACATCGCCACCGACCAGGGCAAGATCGCGGGCCGGCGCAGAAGCGGATCGTGGGCGAGGACGGCGGGCCGGGTGCCGTTCTGCACCACGTGACCATGTCGTACGACATCGACGCCGGCAAGATGCTCGAGGTGCTGCGGATCGGCCGGGGAGAAGCTCTCCGACAAGGGGACCAGGAGCGCGAAGAAGCGGGTCGATCCACTGCGCCGGCAGACGGGCCTGCCGCGCGAGGCCGTCGTCGAGCGGATGATCGAGTCGTTCCGCGCGCGGTACGGCCTGGTGGACGGCAAGGTCACCGACGCGGAGCTGGCACGCGCCGAGGAGCCGGCACGCGCCGAGTTCACCTCCCCGCAGTGGACGGCGAGAGTGCCGTGGCGGCCGGTCTCGCGGACGGCACCGGTTCAGCAACGGGTCAAGCATTGCCCTGGCCCGGGCCAAGGGGACGTATGAGTTCCGTGTACACCCGGAGCACCGCCCCGACAAAGCCGGATTTGCCCCGTTGACCGCTGGCTACCGTGGTCGGGCCCGATCGGCCACGACAACCACGGGGAAGAGGTGACGGCGGTGGGGGCGCCGATGCATTCACGCCTGCTCGATTTCGCGGAGCCGGATCCACCGGGACGCGAGGTCCCGAAGCAGGAACCGCGTCGCTCGCATCTGCTGGACCTCGTGGAGGCGGCTCCGCCTCCGGGCCCGGCCGCGGACGACCGGCCCCGTCCCAAGCCGGGTGTGCCCGCGTACCACACGCCGGTGTTCGTCCCGGCGCATCCGAGGTCCGTCGCCGGAACCGGCACGGACGGCCGCCCCGCGCGCGTGCCCTTCGTCGTGTTCGAGCTGTTCGAGCATCCCGCGCACGGCGCCGTGGCCTTCGCGTTCACCACGCTGGAGAAGCTGGTCGACGCGCTCGGCGAAGCACAGCCGTGGGCCGCCAGCTCGCTCGGCCCGCTGGCCGAAGGCGTGCGCGACCAGGGCGTCACGGTCCTGCTGGACCCGCTGGTCGCTCAGGGAGAGCCCAACTGGCAGCCGGCCGATCTGGCCGCCTACGTGCGGGAGGTACGCCGGTGAGCGACTTCAAGGCGGTCTACGACGACCTCGCCACCATGGCGAAGACCTTCCACGAACAGGCCGGTGACTACCGGAAGTTGCACCCCGACGTGGCACCGCCCGTGGTCAGCGGCGGCGACCCGGGGCTCGACTCGGCCATCAAGGAGGTCGCGGACCTCATCGTCTCCCTGCACATCGGCATGGCCGACCGGATCGACGACCACGGGGACAAGGTCGCGTACGCGCGGGACTCCTTCCACCGGCACGACGTGGACGTCCACGGTGTCTTCGAAGACCTGATGGGGTGAGAGCTGATGGGTGACAGCTGGGTCGGCGGCGACATCGACGGACTGCGCACGATGGCCGAGACGTACAAGAACGCCAAGGACAAGCTCGACGGGGTGGTCAAGCCGCTCAGCGGCGCCGTCGAGAAACTGGTCGGCGACGCGAGCTGGCAGGGCGACGCGGCCGAGACCTTCCGCGGCAAGTGGAGCGAGGACGCGCTGGCCGCCGGCGGTTTCGCCGAACTGGTGCACGCGGCGGGCGAGATCCTGGAGACGCTGGCCGACGCGCTGTCCACGTGCAACACGTCCCTGCAGAACGCGCACCACATCGCGACCCGCAAGGGTGCGGCGGCGGATCCCGACATGAAGGAGTACAACAAGGCGCGTGACGAGATCCTGCACACCGCCCAGCACGCGCGGCTGGTGGCGGCGCAGCAGTTGCAGGGGCTGTACGACAAGGTGACGTCGAAGGACGGCTCGGTCTCGCCGGGCGACAAGACCACCCTGTACGACGCACTGCGCGGCCTGTACGCGTACGACGCCGAGGACGCCCGGGCGGGCGGTATCGAGGCCCGCAAGCATTTGGACGCGGCCAAGGCCGAGGCGCTGGACGCCAAGAAGAAGCTGCGCGCCGAGCGCAAGGTGTTCCAGCAGCAGGGCCGCAAGATGCCCGCCGACCTGCCCGCCAAGAGCGCCTACCGCGACGCGGTCACCAAGGTCGACGCGCTGGAGGAGGACATCGCCCGCGCCGACAACGGCAGCACCAAGCTGCCCTACGACCGTGCCCTGAACGTCAAGATGGCCGACGCGGCCGACGCGCTGCGCATGGGCAAGGGTCTGGAGGCGCTGCCGGACGTCCTCAAGGAGCTGCCCGTCCTGGACGTCGCCGCGGCCGGCGCCTGCGGTCTGATCGAGGCGAAGGACGACCACGACAAGGGCTGGTCCTGGCAGCACTCCATCGCCGTCGACGGGACCGCCAACGTCGGCGGTCTGGTCGCGGGCACCGCGGTCGCGGCGGCGCTGCTGCCGGCCGAGGCACCGGCCGTCGCGGTCGCCGCGGTGGGGGTGGGGGCAGTGGTCGTCACGACCAGCGTCATCGACCACTCCCTGCACGAGCACTGGAGCGAGGACATCCACGACCACGGTGTGCTCGGCGGTGTGGCGGTGGGCAGTGGCCATGTGCTGAAGGAGACCGGGGAGGACCTCGGGAGGTTGGGAAAGGACGTATGGCATGGCGTCACGAGCATCTTCTGAGGTGCCCGCCCCCGGATTCTCCGTCCCCATTCCCGCCCTGCCGAAGCTGGGCAGGACCTGGTACGAGCGCGGCACCCGCTACTGGCTGTGCCGCGCCCGCACGACCGCCGCCATGGTCCTCGTGATGGCCATGTTCTGCTTCTTCGCGGTGGGCCTGTACTCGGGGGTGCGCGACGAACTGCCGTCCACCGTGCGTGTCGTGTGGGACGGTGTGCAGGTGGCCGCGTCCGCCGTCACCTTGGTGTGGGGCTGGATGTCACAGCGCCGGGGCCACCGCGAGGCGCTTGTGGATCCCCCCACTCCCGGCCAGACCCTCCGGGCCAAACGCGACCACGACAGCCGTGTGCCGGGCCGGATCGCCCTGGGCCGCGGGCTGGTGCTGATCGCTGCTCCCGTCATGCCGGCGTTCGCCGCCTGGATCATCGGCTGGCTGGCCGCCTGGCTGACGGTCCGGGAGTACCCCAGCGAAGTCGGCGCCCGCCGCTGGCTCGAGGAGCACGCCACCGCACCATGACACCGAGCAGCACGCCACCGCACCATGACACCGAGCAGCACGCCCGCCGGCATCCCGTCCCTGCCGGGGCTCGGCACCACCTGGTACGAACGCGGTGCGCGCCACTGGCTGCGCCGCGCCGGCGGCGCCCTCTTCCTCCTCACCGTCCTGGCCTTCTTCTGCTGCATCGCGCTCCGTCTGTATCCGGGGGTCCCCCGCAGCGACCTTCCGGCCGGTGTGCGCCGGGGCTGGGACGTGACGCAGGTGATCGTCTCCTGTGCGACCCTCGCATGGGGATGGGTCAAGCAGCGCCGGGATCTGCGCGGGCAACTGCTGGACCCGCCCGCGCCCGACGCGTTCCGTGCGGCCAAGCGCGCCGAGGCCACGCATGCCGGGTACTGGTCCCGTGCCGGCCTCATCCCCTTGCTGCTCGCCGCCCCGGTCCTGCCCGCGGTCGCCGCGTGGGGTGTCGGGTGGTTCGCCGCCGCGCTGACCGTCCGCGAGTATCCCGGCGAAGTCGGCTCCCGGCGCTGGATCGAGGAACATAACGGGCAGATACGTACGTCGCGAACGCGTCGCCGTGACCGGCCGGGCACGGAGCGAGTTCACCCTTCCGCCCCACAGGCAGGCATGTGACACTGTCGTCCCCGTCCACCATGCGGACCCCTTTCCGCACCCCCCTCCCCCACGAGAAGTGCGCCGTGCGTTCTCTTCCTCTGCCGCTCGCCCTCACCGCGCGTCTGACGCCCGTCGCCGTGCTGGCCTGCGCCGGCTGGGCGCTGACGTCGGGCCCCGCTGCCAAGCCCTCCGCCGACGGCCACCGGACGGCCGGGCAGACGACACCCACCCGGTCGGCCTCCGCGCCGTCCTCCACCCAGGTGTCGAAGACGTACGGCGCGGTGCCCGCTCCCTGCGGCAGTGTGCCCGCGGCGACGCTCAAGTCCCTGGTGCCCGGGGCCAAGGCGGCGGGCAAGGAGATTCCCTCGACGGACGTCAAGCTGCGCCGCACCTGCTCCTGGAACGCCCTGAAGGGCTACTCCTACCGCTGGCTGGACGTCTCCTTCGAGCTCGCCGACTCGGACGAGTCGGCGAAGAAGGAGTACGAGCAGCGCGTCGCCGAGAAGAGCGGCGGCGGCCCCGTTCCGGGGCTCGGCGACACCGGCTACTCCGTCGTGAACCTCACCACGGAGGACAAGCAGCAGACCCGCGAGGGCGTGGTGATGGCCCGTGTCTCCAACGCCCTCGTGATCGTCACCTACAACGGCAGCGACTTCGACACGAAGAAGGCTCCGGACACGGACGAGATCAACAAGGGCGCGATCCAGGCCGCCAAGGCCGCCGTGGCCGCCCTGCAGGGCGGCGCATCCGGCTGACGGTTCGGCTGACGTTCCGTCAGGTACGGGTCAGCGGCAGGACCAGGTCGCGCAGTTCCTTCTCCGTGATCATGCCGGTGTGGACGCTCGCCATCCGGCCCCGGCTGTCGATGACGACCGTGAAGGGCACGCCCTGCGGCACCGACCCCCTGGGGAACTTCAGCATCTGGCGGCCGGAGGGGTCGCTGAAGCTGGGGTAGGCGAGCCGGTGGTCCTGCTGGAAGGCCCGGCCGCCGGCGGTGTCCGTGTCGGCGTTCAGCCCGAGGAACCGAACCCCCTTGGCGGCGAGGTGTTTCTGGGCCGAGTTCAGTTCGGGCGCCTCGGCCCGGCAGGGCCCGCAGTAGGAGGCCCATGCGTTGAGTACGACGACCTTGCCGCGATAGTCGGACAGCCGCAGGGGCTTGCCGTCCAGACTGTCGCCGGCGAGGCCGGGCGCGGCCCTGCGCTGAGCGGCGGGAACGGGCCCGCTCCTGTCGTCGGAGCCGGCGGTGCCCATCCCGGCATGACAGGAGGCCAGCAGCAGGCAGGCTGCGGTCCACAGCAACGGTCGCTTCTTCACGAGGCACGAGTATGGCAACAGCCGGGTACGGAACGGATCTTGGGGTGCTGTAGGTTCCGACGGGGACGACCGCCGGCGGGCGCCGGAACGACGAGACACGGGGGCTGCAGTGCGGGTGCGGTATGCGGTCGGGGCCGGAGCGCTGGCGATCGTGGTGGCGGTGACCGGCTGGGCGAGGTGGGGCCGGCCCGACGGCGATCCGCACCACGGGCTGCGGGCGGCCGAGCGGGCGGCCGGACCCGCGTGTACGAGCCTGGCCGGGCGCTGGCCGGGACGGCTCGACGGCCACCGGCGCGAACGGGTGGGCGTGACCGGCGCCGAGGCGTGGGGCGGGGGCGCCGTGACAGCCCGGTGCGGCGTGACCTCGCCGGGCCCGTCGGCCGACCCGTGCGTGAACGTGAACGGCGTGGACTGGCTGATCGAACAGGCCCGTTCCCGGCGGGCGGGCAGGAAGGTCCTCGTGTCCTACGGGCGCAGCCCCGCCGTGGAGGTGACCGTCTCGCCCGGGGTGCGGGCCGTCGACACGGTGCTGCTCGACCTGTCGAAGGCCGTCGCGCCCATGGCTCAGCGGTCGCACTGCGTGTAGCGGGGCCCCGGCGGCTGCCGTCCGCCGGGGCGGCCCACTCGGGCGGCCCTCGTCCAGGAGGCCTGGTTCGGACGGCCCTCGGTCAGGCGGCCTGCGCCGTCTCGGCCTCCTTCCGCCCGGTCAGCAGCGTCAGCGCCAGGTACAGCACCAGCGAGGTGCCGAGGCCCACCGCCCAGCCGTAGTCGGCGAGAGGCTTGAGGGCGGGGACGGGCCGGCCGTCGATCAGGGGGTGGAAGTCGGCGCCGCCGATCGCCAGGACGCCTCCGGCCACGAACGCGACGACCGCCCGCCAGTTCCAGCCGCCCGCGTACCAGTAGCGGCCGCCCCTGCGGTACAGGTCGGCGAGGGCGAGACGGGTGCGGCGCAGGATCCAGTAGTCGGCGACCAGGATGCCCGCGACCGTGCCGAGCAGGCCGCCGACCAGGCCGAGCCAGGTGAAGATGTAGCCCTGCGGGTCGGAGTACAGCTTCCACGGGAAGATCAGCACGGCGAGGACCGAGGTGATCAGGGCGCCGGTGCGGAAACTGATCCTGCGGGGTGCGACGTTGGAGAAGTCGAAGGCCGGGGAGACCAGGTTGGCCGCGATGTTGACGGAGAGGGTGGCCACCAGCACGGTGACCAGGGCGTAGAGCAGACCGGCCACGTTGTCCGTCTTGGCGGCGAGCTGTACCGGGTCCCAGACCGGCTTGCCGTAGACCGCCTGCGAACCGGAGGTGACGAGCACGGAGAGGAAGGCGAAGAGGGTCATCGTGGTCGGCAGGCCGAGGGCCTGGCCCCAGGTCTGGGCCTTCTGGCTCCTGCCGTAGCGGGTGAAGTCGGGAATGTTCAGGCTCAGAGTCGACCAGAAGCCGATCATTCCCATCAAGGAGGGCCAGAACAGCTTCCAGAAGTCGCCGCCCCAGCCCAGCTTGGAGGGCTGGTCGAAGAGCGGGCCGAGGCCGCCGGCCTTGCTGCTCATCCACCACAGCATCACGAACGCGCCGACGAGCACGAAGGGCGCCGCCCAGTTCTCGAAGCGGCGGATGGTCTCCATGCCCCGGTAGATGATGGCGACCTGGATCACCCAGAAGATCGCGAACGAGAGCCACATGGTCCAGGCGTAGCCGCCGATGTGCGAGGCGTTCGCCCAGGTGTCCCCGATGAGCTTGCCGGCCAGGAAGTAGATGGCCTCGCCGCCGATCCAGGTCTGGATGCCGAACCAGCCGCAGGCCACCAGGGCCCGTACGACCGCGGGCAGGTTGGCGCCGCGCACTCCGAAGGAGGCGCGGGCGAAGACCGGGAAGGGGATGCCGTACTTGGGTCCGGCGTGCCCGGTGAGCAGCATCGGCACCAGCACGATCAGGTTGGCGAGGGCGATGGTGAACACCGCCTGCTTCCAGTCCATGCCCACCGCGATCAGCCCGGAGGCGAGGGTCCAGGAGGCGGTGTTGTGGGCCATGCCGACCCACAGTGCGGAGAAGTTGTACGTCGTCCAGGTGCGCTTGGCCGCGGGGACCGGGAGCAGGTCCGCGTTGGCGTAGGGGCCGCTGGGCTGCGGCGAACCGGGGGCGATCTCCACCCGGCCGTCGGCGAGGGTGACTTGGGCGGTCGGCGGTATGGCCGTGGGAGCGGTGTCGGTCATGAGCAGGCCAATCGAGAAGGGGTGGGACGGGGAGAGGCCGTGCGGGTGGCGACGAGGGGGGTGCGCCCCGGCCTCGGGAGAGGGGAAAGCGCCCTGGGCCCCCTTCCCGGGACGGCGGGAAGGGGGAGATCGATCAACCGGTGTGCTGTGGTTCAGGAGTTGAGGGCCGGGATCACCGTCGTGCCGTAGGCGTCGATGGTGGCCTCCTGGGCGTCGTGCATGTCGTACACCGCGAACTGGTCGACGCCCAGCTCGCGCAGCGCGTGGAGTTTCTCGATGTGCTTCTCGGGCGGCCCGATGATGCAGAACCGTTCGACGATCTCGTCCGGCACGAACTCGGTGTCGGGGTTTCCGCTGCGGCCGTGGTGGGAGTAGTCGTACCCCTCGCGGGCCTTGATGTAGTCGGTGAGTTCGTCGGGGACCTGGGCGGAGTGCTCGCCGTACTTGGCTACCAGGTCGGCCACATGGTTGCCGACCATGCCGCCGAACCACCGGCACTGATCGCGCGCGTGGGCGAGCGCCTCGGGCGAGTCGTCCGCGGTGACGTACGCCGGGGCGGCGACGCAGATCTTCACCTCGGAGGGGTCACGGCCGGCGGCGACGGCCGCGTCCTTCACGGCTTTCACCATGTACTCGGTGAGGTACAGGTCCGACAGCTGGAGGATGAACCCGTCGGCCTCCTCTCCGGTCATCTTCAGGGCCTTGGGACCGTACGCGGCCATCCACACGGGGACCTCGGCGCCCGGCTTGATCCACGGGAACCTGACGACCGTGCCACCGAGGTCTGCCTCCTCGCCCCGGCCCAGCGCGCGGATGACCTTCATGGCCTCGCTGATCCGGGCCAGGGTGTTCGGCTTGCGGCCCGCGACGCGCATCGCGGAGTCGCCGCGGCCGATGCCGCAGACGGTGCGGTTGCCGAACATGTCGTTGAGGGTGGCGAAGGTGGAGGCGGTGACCTCCCAGGTGCGGGTGCCCGGGTTGGTGACCATCGGGCCGACCGTCAGCTTCGAGGTGTTGGAGAGGATCTGACTGTAGATCACGAACGGCTCCTGCCACAGCACGGCGGAGTCGAAGGTCCAGCCGTAGGTGAAGCCGTTGCGCTCGGCCCGCTTCATCAGGCTGATGACATGGGAGGCCGGCGGGTCGGTCTGCAGGACGAGTCCGAAGTCCATGGGCGCCACTCCTAGTTGAGGTACTGACAGGTGGAGCGCGGAGTGTAGGCGCCGTGGCCGGCGTGTCCGGTGTACTCCCGCTCGGTGATGACGGGTTCGCCGCGCGAGAGCACGGTCTCGACCCGGCCGGTGGTCCGCCTGCCCTCGTACGCCGAGTAGTCGACGTTCATGTGGTGCGTCGTCGCGGACATGACCTGCTCGGCGTGCGGGTCGTAGATGACGACGTCGGCGTCCGCGCCCGGGGTGATGGTGCCCTTCTTCGGGTACATGCCGAACATCCGGGCCGGGGTGGCGCAGGCGATCTCGATCCAGCGGCGGCGGGAGATGTGCCCGTCGACGACGGCCTGGTGGAGCAGGTCCATCCGGTTCTCGACGCCCGGGAGGCCGTTGGGGATCTTGGAGAAGTCGCCGCGGCCCAGCTCCTTCTGGCCCACGAAGCAGAAGGGGCAGTGGTCGGTGGAGACCACCTGGAGGTCGTTGGTGCGCAGGCCCTGCCACAGCCTGGCCTGGTGCTCCTTGGGCCGCAGGGGCGTGCTGCACACGTACTTGGCGCCCTCGAAGTCCGGCTCGGCGAGGTTGTCGGTGGACAGGAACAGGTACTGCGGGCAGGTCTCCCCGAAGACGTTCAGTCCCTCGTCGCGGGCCCGTGCCAGCTCTGCCACCGCCTCCATGGCCGAGACGTGCACGACGTACAGGGGCGCTCCGGCGACCTGCGCGAGCCGGATGGCGCGGTGGGTGGCCTCGGCCTCCAGCAGGGCCTTTCGGACCTCCCCGTGGTAGCGGGGGTCGGTCTCACCGCGGGCCAGCGCCTGCTCGACCAGGACGTCGATCGCGATGCCGTTCTCGGCGTGCATCATGATCAGGCCGCCGTTGTCGGCGGAGCGCTGCATGGCCCGCAGGATCTGGCCGTCGTCGGAGTAGAAGACGCCCGGGTAGGCCATGAACTGCTTGAAGCTGGTGACGCCCTCCTCGACCAGCAGGTCCATCTCCTTGAGCGTCTCCTGGTTCACATCGGAGACGATCATGTGGAAGCCGTAGTCGATCGCGCAGTTGCCCTCGGCCTTGGCGTGCCAGGCGTCCAGGCCCTCGCGCAGGGTGTGGCCGACGCTCTGCACGGCGAAGTCGACGATGGTGGTCGTCCCGCCCCAGGCGGCCGCCCGGGTGCCGGTCTCGAAGGTGTCGGAGGCGAAGGTGCCGCCGAACGGCAGCTCCATGTGGGTGTGGGCGTCGACGCCGCCCGGGATGACGTACTTCCCGGTGGCGTCGATTTCCCGCTCGGCGGTGAACGCCTCGGCAGCGGGTGTGCCCGAGGCGGCGAGGGCGGAGATGCGGCCGTCCTCGATCAGGACGTCGGCGTGGATCTCGTCGGACGCGGTGATGACGAGACCACCGCGGATGAGAGTGCGGCTGCTCATGGTGCCTCTCCTGGGTGTGTGCGGGTCGTGTGTGGCTGGTCGCGCCCGCGCGGCGGTAGCCGCAGATCGAGCACAGCCCCGCGCCCCTGTCGGCGCGCTGTCGGCACCGGCGTTCCTACGGAGCGGTCAGCGGTCCGTAGGCCCCCGGGGCGCGGTCGCGGTAGAACTGCCAGCGGTCGCGGACCTCGCGGAGTTTGGCCAGGTCGAGGTCTCGGACGACGAGTTCGGTCTCCTTGTCGCTCGCCACTTCGCCGACGAACTGGGCCTCCGGGTCCACGAAGTACGTGGTGCCGTAGAAGTCGTTGTCGCCGAGGTCCTCCACGCCGACCCGGTTGATCGCGCCCACGAAGTACTCGTTGGCGGCGGCCGCCGCCGGCTGCTCCAGCTGCCACAGGTACCGGGACAGGCCGCGCGAAGTGGCCGACGGGTTGAAGACGATCTCGGCTCCGGCGAGGCCGAGCGCCCGCCAGCCCTCCGGGAAGTGGCGGTCGTAGCAGATGTAGACGCCGATCCGCCCGACGGCCGTGTCGAAGACGGGCCAGCCGCTGTTGCCGGGGCGGAAGTAGAACTTCTCCCAGAATCCCTGCACTTGCGGGATGTGGGTCTTGCGGTACTTGCCGAGGTAGGAGCCGTCCGCGTCGATCACGGCCGCGGTGTTGTAGAGGACGCCCGGCTGCTCCTCCTCGTACATGGGCAGCACGAGGACGAGGCCGAGTTCCTTCGCGAGCGCCTGGAAGCGCTTGACGGTGGGGCCGTCCGGGATCTGCTCGGCGTACTCGTAGAAGGCCTTGTCCTGGACCTGGCAGAAGTAGGGGCCGTAGAACAGCTCCTGGAAGCACAGGACCTGGGCGCCCTGTGCGGCCGCGTCGCGGGCCGCCTGCTCGTGGACCTGGATCATGGATTCCTTGTCGCCGGTCCAGGCGGTCTGGAACAGGGCGGCACGGATCACTCGGCTCATCGGGACCTCCGGTAGCTCGGTGTGCGGTGAGCCTAGGAAGTCCGCAAGGACCGTTTGAGTGGCAGCGTGTCACGCTTGCGGGCGCTTGGCGTGCCACCGTGTCACGTGTCGCGAGGCCATGTTTCACCGCCGTTTTCCCAGGTCGTGGCATGTTTCACCCCTGTTGCGCGTCATGCGCGAGGAGCGCGATGTGCACGGAGGCCGCTTGCTCGAAGTCGTCGAGGTCGATGCCCAGCCGGGTCTGTATCGCCTCCATGCGGCGGTAGAGGGCGGGGCGGGAGACGTGGTGGAGCTGGGCGGTGCGGGACTTGTTGCGGCCGGTCGCCAGATAGGTGCGCAGTACGTTCAGCAGCTCCTGGTCCTCGCCGCACAGCAGTCCGTCCAGCTCTCGCTCGGCGAAGGACTGCACGTGCGGATCGTCCCTGAGCAGCCGGATCAGGCCGCGCAGATGGACGTCGCGCAGCCGGACGACGGCCGGCAGGGCGAGGGCGGCCTGCTCATCGGCGAGGGGGGCGGCCACGGCGTCGGCGACATGCTGCGCCTCCCGCAGCCCCGCGGGCACGTCGTCCCAGCCGGTGCGTGCGTCGGCGGCGGCGACCACCGTGGCCGGCAGCCCGGTCTCGGCGCGCAGCCGCGCCGCGAAGTGCGCGGTGAGTGCCTCGGCCTGCTGGTCGCGGGCGAGGCTCAGCAGGACGGCGGTGGCACCGTCCGCCAGCTCGGCGACCACCCCGGGCAGCCCCAGCATGCGCAGCACCCGGTCCAGTTGGGCCGGATCCCCGCCGGGAACGACGAGGGGCACGAAGGTCCGCCGGTTGACGGGGAGTCCGGCCGCGCGCGCCCTCGGCAGCAGCTGCCGGGCCGGTACGACCCCGGACACCAGGTCGGTCAACAGGCTCTGCGCGGACTGCTCCTCCCAGGTGTGCGAGGAGTGGCCGCCGAGCATGCGGTGCAGGACGAGGGCCTCGGCGGCCCGGTCGGCGAGCAGCCGCCCGGTCGCGGTGTCGCCCCGGTATCCGCACAGCAGCAGCTCGCCCCACCGCTCCCCGCGGCCGCCCAGTTCGGCACGGATCCAGCCGTCGCCCTCGCGGCCGCCGGCCTGCCGGGCGATGCGTTCCCAGTCGCGCAGCACGTCGTCCACGGCCGGCCGCTCCCCCGCCGTGGCGAGGACCCGGTGGGCGAGGTTGGTGACGACCACCGGGCAGCCGCTGTGCTGGGCGACCTCGTCGAGCAGGTGCCCGAGCGGTGCGCCCGCGGTGATCAGCCCGGTGAGTGCGGTCCGTACGGTCTCCGACAGGCTGACGGCGGCGAACTTCCGCCGTACCAGCCGGGACTGGACCTCCTCCGTCAGCTCGGCGAAGGGGAAGGGCCGGTGCAGGACGACCAGGGGCAGCCCGCACCGCTCGGCGGCCCGGCGCATCACCTCGGGCGGTGCGGGGAACGCCCGCCCGAGGCCGAGGACGACGGCCGCGGCCTCCGCCCGGTGCAGGGACTGGATGTACTCGGCCTGCCCGGCCTCGTCGCCGGCGAGGAGCACACCGGTGGTGAGCACCATCTCGCCGCCGCTGAGCATCACTCCGACGTCGGCGGCCTCGGCGACGTGGACCCAGCGCACCGGCCGGTCCAGCTGCCCGGCCCCGGCCACCACCTCGGGCTCCCCGGCCTGCACCCGCTCCAGGGTCAGCACCTGGCGTACGGACAGGGCCGGTTCGAGCGTCTGCCAGCCGGTGTGGCGGGTCTGCCCGGTGGTGGTCATGGCCGTGCACCTGCTCTCTGGTACGTGCTGCTCAAGCTGGTTCCGCTCCCGTCCGCGCCGCTAGCAGGCGCTGCGCAGCGCGCGTTCGAGGATCGACGCGCCCTCCTCGGCCTCCGCGACGGTCAGCGACAGCGGCGGGGCGATGCGCAGGGCGCTGGTGTTGTGGCCGCCCCCCTTGCCGATGAGCAGGCCGCCCTCGCGGGCCGCCTCCAGGACCGCGGAGGCAGCCTGCGGGTCGGCCTCGTCCGTCCCCGGCCTGACCAGCTCGATGCCGATCATCAGGCCGCGGCCGCGCACCTCGCGGACCCCGGGCAGCTGGGCGGTGACGGCGCGCAGCCGCTCGATGAGCAGGCCCCCGACGCGGCGGGCGTTGCCCTGCAGGTCGTGTTCGAGGAGGTAGGTGAGGTTCGCGAGGCCGGCTGCCATGGTGATCTGGGTGCCGCCGAACGTCGAAATGCTGTTGGCGTCCAGGCAGTTCATGATCTCGGCGCGGGCGATCACCCCGCCGATGGACGTGCCGTTGCCGATGCCCTTGGCGAAGGTGACGATGTCCGGCGGTCCGCTACGGGCGTGCGCCTGCCAGCCCCAGAAGTGCTCGCCGGTGCGGCCCCAGCCGGTCTGCACCTCGTCGGCGATCCACAGGATCCCGTGTTCCTGGAGCACTTCGCGGAACGCCGCGTACAGTCCGTCCGGTGGCGAGGTGAACCCGCCCACGCCCTGGATGGGTTCGGCGATCAGTGCGGCCGGCGGCCGGGTGTGGCCGAGGATGTCCTTGAGGTCCGCGACGCAGGCGTCGATGAACGCGTCGTCGTCCAGGTCGGCGTACGGGCCGCGGGTGCGGACGCCGCCGTGGACGTAGAGGGTCTGCAGCGGGGACAGCGAGGTCGGGGACCAGCTGCGGTTGCCGGTGATGCCGACGGTGCTGAAGGAGCGGCCGTGGTAGCTGTTGCGCATGGCCAGGACCGTGTTGCTGCGCCGGTGGGCGGTGGCCAGCAGCAGGGCGGTGTCGTTGGCCTCGGTGCCGGAGGTGGTGAAGAAGACCCGGGCGTCCGGGATGCCGCTCACCTGGGCGACGCGCTCGGCCATCTCGACCATCGGCCGGTTGAGGTAGAGCGTCGAGGAGTGGATGATCCGCCCGGCCTGCTCGCCGACCGCCTTGGTCACCTCGGGCAGGGCGTGTGCGGTCATCGTGGTCAGGATGCCGCCGAAGAAGTCCAGGTACCTGTTGCCCGCGGAGTCCCAGACGTGGCGGCCCTCGCCGTGGGTGATCTCCAGCGGCTCGTCGTAGTAGAGGGCGAGCCAGTCGGGAAGGACGCTGCGGTGGCGGGAGTAGAGGTCGTTCACGGCTGCACCAGCCCTTCGTAGGCGTCGGGACGGCGGTCGCGGTAGAAGGCCCACTGCTGCCGCACCTGCTCGATGAGGTCGAAGTCCAGGTCGCGGACGAGGAGTTCCTCGGCCTTGTCGCTGGCGACGTCGCCGACGAACTGCCCGCGCGGGTCGACGAAGTACGAGGTGCCGTAGAAGTCGTTGTCCCCGTACTCCTCCTGGCCGACCCGGTTGATGGCGGCGATGAAGTACTCGTTGGCGACCGCCGCGGCGGGCTGCTCCAGCTGCCACAGGTAGGAGGACAGCCCGCGGTGGGTGGCCGAGGGGTTGTAGACCAACTGGGCTCCGTTCAGTCCTAGTTGGCGCCAGCCCTCCGGGAAGTGCCGGTCGTAGCAGATGTAGACGCCGACCTTGCCGACGGCCGTGTCGAACACCGGCCATCCCAGGTTGCCGGGCTTGAAGTAGTACTTCTCCCAGAAGCCCTTGACCTGCGGGATGTGGTGCTTGCGGTACTTGCCGAGGTAGGTGCCGTCGGCGTCGACGACGGCGGCGGTGTTGTAGTAGAAGCCGGACTGCTCGATCTCGAAGACGGGAACGACGATCACCATGCCGGTCTCGCGGGCGAGTTCCTGCATTCGGCGCACCGTCGGACCGTCGGGCACCGGCTCGGCCCAGCGGTAGTGCTCCGGTTCCTGGACCTGGCAGAAGTAGGGGGCGTTGAAGACTTCCTGGAATCCGATGACCTGTGCGCCCCTGCGGGCCGCCTCGCGGGCGTGCTCCTCGTGTTTCGCCACCATGGACCCGGTGTCGCCGGTCCATGTGGCCTGGACCAGTGCGGCACGTACGACGTTGGCCATGAGCTGCTCCTTCGACGCGACGTCCGAGCCTCTACGCCCGTAGAAACGGCCCGTAGAGGCATGAACGTAAGCCTCATGGAGGCCCTTGCCAAGACCATCGTCGCCAACCCGCGGAGTCGATCGCGTTTCACACTCCTTAGGGTGATCGGCGCGGGGGGTCAGGCGGTGAACCCGGCCACCCGCAAGGCGTGGACCAGGTCCCAGTGGCGTTCCTCCGAGACGCCCCGGGCGGCTTCCAGGAGGAGCGGGACGAGGCGGCCGGGATCGGCGGCGACGCTGCGGGCGGCCTCCTCGGGGGTGCGGACGCGGACATAGGCGTCCAGCAGGGCGTGCACCTCCCTCGCCCGGCCCTCGCCGTCCAGCCCGAGGACGGCGGCGCCGATCTCCGCGGCCGGCCGCGCGACGCCCTGCCGCAGCATCTGCAGCCCGTCCGCGGCCCTTCCGGCCGCCTCCAGGGCGTCGGCGGCGGCGACCAGCCGCTCGGCGGGCAGCGAGGCGGCCTCCCACAGCAGCGTGGCCCAGTCGGCGCCGAGCCCGGCGCGGTGCAGCCCGTCGGCGAGCACCGGGAAGCGGGCGGCGGGCCAGTGCGCGATCTCGACCAGCAGTGCATGCGCCTCGCCGGTGCGCCCCTGCGCCCGCAACCGCCCCAGCCTCTCGACGGCACCGACGACGGCCGCCCCCGCCCCGGCGTCCGCCGCGGGCGCCTGCGCCTGCACGACGGCCTCCGCCGCCCCGGCGAACCGGGCCCCTCGCGGCGTGCGCCGCCCGGCGGGCGCCTCAGGCACGGCCGCGGCCGCGGCCTGCGGCACGACGGCCGGCGCCCGCTCGTCCTCGGCCATGCCCGCGAATCGCGCACTGCCGCGACGGCGCTTGCGGGGCTTCGCGGGTGCGGCAGCCTGCGGGGCGGGCGGAGCGGTGACCTCACCGGCGGGGGATGCGGCGGGCCGAGGGGCCTGCCCGGCGGCCGGTGCGGAGAACCACGCGTCGGGGCCGCCCGCGGACCCGCCGGGCCGTCCGTCGCGGCCGGCGACCGGCGCCTCGCGCAGCGGCATCACCACCGCCCTGTGGTCCGATTCCGCCATCCGCCGGCGGAGTTCGGCACACCGGGCGCTCGCCCTGGCGTGGTCGTCGCGGGCCCAGGCCAGGTCGACGCGGAGGGCGTCGGCCTCCTCGCGGGAGGTCGCCGCCGTGAGCAGGCCGCTCAGTTCGGCCTGGCGCTCGGTGGCGTACCGCTGCTCGCGGAGCATGACGCCGAGGCGGTCGTCGAGGGCGTCCCGGGCGCCGGGCAGGGCGTCGTACGCCGAGACGGCGGCCGCGTGCAGGGTGCGGGCCCGTTCCTTCTCCGCCTCGGCCGCGGCGGGGCCGTACGCCGCCGCGAGGTCCTGCAGCAGCGCCTCCAGCACGTCCCAGGGCGGCACCTCACGGCCGTCGAGACAGGCCTGCATGCCCTCCGGGTCACGCTGCCAGAAGACCCCGCACCAGCCCCCGCCCTGATCCAGGCGCCCCAGCAGGCCGTCCAGATAGTTCGCGAACTCCCGGACCGGACCGAGGAGTTGATCCACCGCCATCGCCCGACTCCCGCCCGACCGCCAGTGCTTTGGTCGGTAGGCAACACCAGCTGTGTTACGGGCTTGCTACGCACAGTTTGCGAGCAGAGTGCAAGGGGCTCTTGGCGGGATCCCGCCCGTTGCGCGCGCCCCCGGTCACCGGGGGTGCGTCAGACGCCCACCAGCGCGCACCGGGCGACCAGCTCGTCCATGGACAGACCGAGCACCCCGGCCAGCGCGGCCACCGTGAAGAACGCCGGCGTGGGCGCCCTCCCGGTCTCGATCTTGCGGAGCGTCTCGGCCGAGAC